>CAYSWG010000038.1:0-13502 GCA_964434465.1 uncultured Geobacteraceae bacterium | reverse complement strand
GGCCATCTGGAGCACTTCCTCTTCGGCTGCCTGCAGAAGTTTGCCATACTCGAGTATGGCAAAATAGGCTTGCACAACCTGCAGGAACACATCCTGTCTCCGGGCTTCGTGGGAGAACGCCGCTGCGTCCCGCAGCGCCTTGGCCCGTTCATACCGGGCTGAAGTCCTGCCGAAATCATAAAGGATCTGCTCGGCGGTAAGGGAGGCGTAGCCGAAGGAATCCTGCTGTGTTCTGGCGATTTTATTCATGATGAACGCAGCCTGGGGTTCGTTCTGCAGCATATGGCCGCCACGGGCGTTGATCTGTGGCAGCCAGCCGCTGCGGGCAGTGCCCATGGCCTGTGCAGCGATCTGTTCGTCGTAGGCGGACACGAGCAGTTCGTGATTGGCTGTTCCGGCTTTGGAAAGACATTCTGCAAGGGTCAGCGTTTCCGCCCCGGCCGAAGCGGTCAGCTGGGTCAGTATGGCGAGGCTCATCAGAATGATACGGTGCATCATTTGGCTATTCCTCTCTGTACGGTAAAAAGTTTCCATCCGGAACGGTGGGCAGGAGTCGGATCGGAACTTCCTCATCACTGGCGATAATCGGTCATCCCTGGCCCCCATGGCCGGATACGGGTTGTTCAAGGCGGCTTCGAGCCCGTGCCATGAACCCGTAGTGCGTCAGGGCTGTTCGGAAAGGCGGGGTTTCCGCATCAAGAGCAGCAGGGGGATGATGGCCAGAAATGACAGGCCGATTATCCAGAAAATATAATTGTAGGCCAGCAGGCCGGCCTGCTGCTGTACCACCCGTGAAACGATTTCCAGGGACATTCCCTGGGCTGTTACTGCATCTGCTCCCCGGGCGATGGCTGCTTCCTGCAACCCTTCCAGTCGGGACTGGACAATGGGGTTGTAGGGGTTCACGTGACCGACGAGATTGGCCTGGTAGAACTGGGCCAGACGGGCAAGCAGGGTTGCCGAAATGGCAATGCCGACGCTGCCGCCGATATTGCGCAACAGATTGAAAATTCCCGTGGCATTGCCCATTTCAACCCTGGGGATGCAGGCAAGGGTCGCCCGGGAGAGGGGCGGGAAAATCATGCCAAGGGCTGCGCCGAGCATGACCCGTGGCCAGACGAAATCCCAATAGGATGCCTCAAGACTGAATCCGCGCATCTGGAACAGGGAAAAGGCGCCAAGGAGCAGGCCGGCCAGAATGATGTTTTTGCCGTCCCGCTTCCGGATGTAGGCGCCGACAATGGGCAGGACAAGTACCGAGGCGATCCCGCCGGGAGCCATGACCAGGCCGGCCAACGTGGCGCTGTAACCCATGAGGGTCTGGAGAAAGAGCGGCAGCATGACAACCGAGCCGTAGAGGCAGAAGCCGACCATGAACATGATGAAGTTGCCCGCCGAAAAGGCGACATCCTTGAAGAGTCGCAGATTGACGATTGGCTGGTCGTGCTTCAGTTCAACATAGATGAACAGTGCCAGGGAGATTACGGCGATAATCGAAAATGCGATGATGAACGAGGAATTGAACCAGTCGTCCTGTTGTCCCTTGTCAAGGACCACCTGCAGGGAGCCGATACCCAGGGTCAGGAATGACAGGCCCCAGTAATCGATCCGTATCTTTGTGCGCTTGAGGTACGCCGGGTCGAAGATAAAGAACTTGGTCATGAGAACGGCGATGACCCCGACCGGGATATTGACGTAGAAAATCCAGCGCCAGGAGATGTTGTCGGTGATCCAGCCGCCGAGGGTTGGTCCGACGACCGGACCGAACATGGCGCCGATGCCGAATATGGCCATGGCCATGCCCCCTTCCTCGGGAGGAAACGACTCCATCATGATTGCCTGGCTCATGGGAATCAGGGCGCCGCCTGCCGCACCCTGGACGATTCGGAAAAAAACCAGGGCGGCCAGGTTCGGCGCCGCCCCGCACAAGAAGGAAGAGAAGGTGAAGAGGATGATGCAGAAGATGAGAAAGCGTTTCCTGCCGAACATTCTGGCCAGCCAGCCGGTCATGGGCATGATGATCGCGTTGCTGATCAGGTAGGAGGTAAGTACCCAGGTGATTTCTTCAGTGCCGGCGTTCATGGTGCCCTGCATGTGCGGCAGGGCAACATTGGCGATCGATGTGTCGACGATTTCCATGAAGGCGGGTATCATTACGGTCAGCGTAATCAGCCACTTGTTCACGGGGCGGAATGCTTCAGTCATGATCGCTCCCGGTGCTGCTGGGCTGCAAAAATGACGGTTGCGCGTTTCGATGTCCTGAAATTCCCTGCAGGGCATGGAGGCTGAAGGTGAGAATCTGATCGGCTATGGTACCCAGCTCGGCCTGGTCGAACCGGTGTTCCAGAGACATCCTGCTGATTACCGATCGGCTGAACAGGTAAAAGAGGCATTGGCTCATGACGCTGCGACTGCAAGCCAGCACCAGTTCATCATCGGCATGGTTATCAAGCAAATCGCTCACGATCTCTGTCAGCTGGCCGAACAGGGAGCGGATTCCCTCGTCAATGAGCATGTCCAGGGCGCTGGTCGGCTCGACCATCTCCCGCATGACCAGCGTACCGAAGCCAAGGTTCCGCTCTTCGGCAGAGGTGCGCAGCAGAAACGAGCGGATGAAGGCGTACAGTCGTTCTTCGGGAGATGCCCCGGTCGACAGGCCGAACGTTGTCGGGTAGTGTTCGTAGGCCCTGGCTCGCACGTACCTGATGGTTTCCCGGTAGAGTGCTTCCTTGCCGCCGAAGTGATAGTTGACCGCAGCCAGGTTGACCTTTGCCCGGGCTGAGATCATGCGGATTGTCGTCGCCGCATAGCCCCGCTCGGAAAAGATTCCGGCAGCGGCATGGAGTATGCGCAGTCTGGTTTCTGAACGATCGGGTTCCATGGCGGGATGCTTTTCTCCTCCGTCAGTCACGGGGGCCTTCCTTCCGTGGGTCAGCCACGAGCTGTCTGAAACGAACGCAGTCCATGGGTGGTGGTACTCCTTGCGGAGGGATTTGTAAACCGGTTGTAAACGCATGTATCAAACATTTGTTTGAATGGCAAGAAAAAAAGTGGAGACCAGCTGCTGCTGTTCCCCATCGTGATGCACAGGTCAGGCGGTTCTGACCACTTATATCGTACCCTATTCGCCCCGTACCGCGGTTTGTTGCCGCTCCGGTTCCGGCAGGGATTGGACGGTTCCCGGTGTCGCACCGGTGGTGTAGAGGCGTCGGTAAACCTCCCGACCAGCCAGTACCTTCTTCACATATTCACGAGTTTCAGGATAGGGGATGTTTTCGATAAATTCATCCTCACGCAGATGGCCGAAGGCTTTTCGCCAGCGGTGCACGGGGCTGGAGCCGGCGTTATAGGCGGCAATCACGTTGACCACGTTGCCGTCGAAGCGTTGGAAGAGTTCTTTGAGGTGCCTGGTTCCCAGCCTGACGTTCACTTCGGGGGTGGTGAGGGTGGTGATGTTCAGGGTTTCACCGAGGTTTTTTGCAGTTTCACGGGCCGTGGCCGGCATGAGCTGCATGAGTCCGATGGCGCCAACCGGTGAACGGACGGCGGGTGAAAAGCTGCTCTCCGCCTTGATGAGGGCAAATGCCAGGCTTTCTTCCACGTTGCTGGCCGTACAATAGCGTGATACGATTTCATGAAAACCGGCCGGGTACAGCACGGCCCAGGTCAAGGGCGCATTCCGTTTCAGCTGGCTGCGCTGGATGAGTCCCATGGCTGCCTGGTAGTTGTCCATGGCCAGATAGAGCCTGGCGTGTTCGACGGAATTGCTGAAGGCAGCACCGTCTCGACGACGGCAGGCTGCCAGTTCCATGGCTGCTTCTTCCCGGAGGCCCAGAGCAAGAAGGGCCTTGGTTCGCTCGAAACCGTGCGGCGCCGGGATTGACGCGAGGATGCCCTTGTCCAGGGTCGGGATGCGGTTGCCGCGCATGCCGGTTTCCTGTTCGATGGTCAGGGAGTAGTAGCCCGCCGGATACTCTTCCCGCAGGACAGTAAATGGTGCAGCTGCGGCATCCGCGGTGCCGGATGCCTGCAGGGACCTGCCGAGCCAATAGAGCGCCCGTTCCCGATAGACGCTGTCACTGGTCAGTTGCTGGAAGGCCTCCCGGGCTGCGGCGTGATCGCCGGACAGGTGGGAAAGCCAGCCGGTTTCCCAGAGGGCACGGCTCCGGTGGGGGGATGCGGGATACTCGCCGGCGAGTCTCCTGAACAGTTCCAGGGCCTGCTGCCGCTGACCGGCGCTTTTCCGGATGAATGCGGCTTGCAGCAGGGCGTCGTCTGCCAGGTCCGCCGTGGGGGCTGTTGCCGCCAGATCCAGGAATGCGGCGACAGCCTCATCTTTACGGCCAGTGCGGTCATGGATGTGGGCCAGCCAGTAGGCTGCCTCCCGGGAATACTCGGGGAAGGAGCTTTCCTGCCCGGCCAGTTTCCTGAAGGCCGCTTCGGCATCGGGGGTCATTTTGGCGCGATAGAGTGCCAGTGCCTGTTTGTGGGCAAAATGGCCCCGGACCTGTTCGGGCAGGTCATCGGCGGAAATTTCCGTCAGGGCTGTGGCGGCCTGGCGATAGTGCCGTTGGTCGAAAAGGGCGGCGCCTCGCTTGAAGAGTTCTTCTGCACTGTAGGGGGCTACGGGAGTGCCGGCGGCCTTGAGCCGGTCGAGTTCACCGGCTGCCTGACCGGCCACGGCCTTGGCCGGGTACGTGAGCCAGATGGTGCGCAGTGCTGTCACGGCGCCGGTCGGGTCCCCCAAGTGCTCACGGCACAGTGCTGCACTGAGCAGTGCCTTGAGCGTATCATTGCCGGTGGGATAGGTGTCGATAAACCGCTGATATGCGTTCAGGGCTTCGGTGTATCTGCCGGTTTCATAGAGCGTGTCGGCTTCGAGAAGGGTGCCGGCACGCAGCAGGGGGCTGTCGGGATAGTCGCGCCGCAATCTGTCCAGGAGTGGAACGACTTCGTCGGTACGGGACAGGTTGCTGAGGGCGCTTGCCCGGTAATAGAGGGCGAAGTCGCCCAGCAGGGGGAGGGTGTCGGCGACGGCTGCCAGGTCACGCTCGGCCGCGCTCCACTCTTCCAGACGGTACGCGGAGATGCCCAGTACGAGATCCCGCTGGGGGCTGGGTCTGGCGTTCCGGGCGCCGGATCGGGCAGCGGCAAACTCTTTCCTGCTGAGCAACTCGGCGACGGGCCGCAGGGAATCGTCCGCCGGAACGAGCGATGCTCCCGACACGGAGTTGAGGATCAGCACAAGGAGGAAAGAAAGGGCATAGTGGCGACAGGTCACGGAGAACCTCCGGATACGATGTTGGCTGGACGTGGGCAGGGACGTTCTGCATTCCTTGCCGGGTATTTGATTCCTGAATGGGTTATGGTGTGGTGGCACAAAACATCCGTGCGATTGTATACAATGCTGCCGTCGGGGGCAACTGCTATTCCCGTCGCACCCAAGGCAGCGCACTTACATGAATACAGAATGCATGAGGAGCTCATGAAACAGGCAACAGTAACGGGATGTCTAACCACCCATCGTGACGGTTATGGGTTTGTTGCGGCCGACGACGGCGGCGGGGATGTTTTTATCCCTGCCCGTTATGTGCGGGACAATCTTCACGGCGATGTGGTCCGGGTTAGCGTTCTGGCGCGGGGGATGGCTGGAAAGCGTGAAGGGCGAATCATCGAGACCATTGCTCCATTCCGCGGCACCCTCGTCGGCAGGATCGAAACGGTCGGTGCACTCGTCTTTCTTGTTCCCGACGAACAGCGTATTACCGCTGAAATAGCCGTTCCTCCCGAGGAGAGGCGCGGTGCGCGTCGGGGGGATGTGGTCGTCGCCGAGCTGACGGCACATCCTGCCGGTGGTCGCCCCGGCCAGGCGCGCATCCTTGAGGTGCTCGGCCGGCCCGACGATCCGGACATATCCTTTCTGCGCATTGTCAGGAAATACGGTCTGTCCAGTGAGTTCCCGCCGGGGGTCAGAGCCGAACTGCGTGATCTGCCGACGGTGGTTGACGATAAAGAGCGGTACGGGCGCAGGGATTTGCGGCAGATCCTTACGGTTACCATAGACGGTGAGACCGCCCGGGATTTCGATGATGCCGTGGCGGTGCGCCGCGAACATGACGACATGATCCGCCTGTGGGTTTCCATTGCCGATGTATCCCGCTACGTAACCCCGGGTTCGGCACTTGATCGCGAGGCCCTCACCCGCGGGACGTCGGTATACTTCCCCGGCCGCTGCATCCCCATGCTGCCCGAAGAGCTCTCCAATGGGACCTGCTCCCTGAATCCCCGGGAGGAACGGCTGACCGTAACGGTTGAACTGCTGGTCGATGCCGGCGGCGCCGTTCGGGAAACGGACTTCTATACCAGCCTGATCGTCAGCGACGCCCGGCTCACCTATACGGAGGTGAAAGAAGTCCTCGTGGACGGCAGCCCGGCAGCCCTGGCCCGCCGCCGACCGTTCGTCGAGGATCTGCGTACCATGGAGCAACTTGCCATGCGTCTCAACGGGGCCCGACAGCGGCGCGGCAGTATTGATTTCGATCTGCCCGAGCCGGAAATCGTCCTTGACCTGCAGGGTCGGCCCGAGTCCATTGGTATCGCCGAACGTACCCTGGCCCATCGCATTATTGAAGAATTCATGCTGGCCGCCAACGAAGCGGTAGCCAGACACCTGGCTGCACGGGAGCTGCCGTGCCTGTACCGGGTCCATGAACCGCCTGAACCGGCGCGGCTTGCTGAATTCCGGGAGTTCATCAAACCCCTTGGTCTTTCCCTGTCCCCGAAGCAGCTCGCAGTGCAACCCGTTGACCTGCAGCGGTTGCTGGACGAAATCAGCGGCAGAGCTGAGGAGAAGATGGTCAATGAAGTTTTGCTGCGCTGCATGCGCCAGGCGCGCTACGCTCCGGAAAATCTCGGTCATTTTGGGTTGGCATCGTCCTGCTACCTGCACTTTACCTCGCCGATCCGCCGGTATCCCGATCTGGTCGTGCACCGGATTCTCAAGGATCTGCTCGTCCGGGGTGATGGGGGCGTGCTGCCGGCCACGGGCCTCGGGGAAATTGCCGAGCAGTCGAATCGTCGGGAACGTACCGCCCTGGAAGCGGAGCGGGAAGTCATTGATCTGAAACGACTAGAGTATATGGCTGATCATCTCGGCGAAGTGTTTGACGGCTACGTGACCGGGGTTGCCGCCTATGGTTTTTTCGTCAAACTTGCCGACTTGCTGGTTGAAGGGCTGGTTCATGTTTCGGTTCTCAGCGACGATTACTACCGTCTTGTCGAAAAGGAGCATGCCCTCGTTGGTGAGCGAACCGGTCGCCGGTACCGTATCGGTGACCCCCTTCGGGTTCGGGTTGACGGGGTCAGCGCCACGTTGCGGCGCATTGACTTTTCCCCCGCCGGGGGACTGCAGCAGCGAGGGAAACCGTCACCGGCCAAAGGAGCAAAGGGGCCGGGTCGGTCGCGATCGGGCACCAGTCCGGTGCGCAGGGGCAGGGGGAGCGGCTCGAAGCGTGGTGCGAAGCGCCGGTGAAAGCTGTTGCACTGCTTTACCCCGCTATGATAAGGTTTGACCGTTTTTCGGGAGAACTATCCGGATCAGCAGCTGTTTTACCGGCTCGGCCTGAGCGGGACACCTCCTGGGACGGTACGCATCAAGCTGGGTCTGTTGCTTGTGGTCCCCGGCAGGCTCTGGAGACAGCTGATTTGTTCCGATTCGGATACAAGGCGACGCTCCGGACGGAACCTGACTGGTGTCCGTTCGGAAACTTCGGATGTGTCATTTGTGGTTTTCAATGGAGAAATGAGGAGTTTTCCGGTCTGGCCAGGAAAGCAAGGGGTTGCGCGGAGGCGTACACAGGTGCGCCGCACAAGCAAGACCGCAGATTGAGACCGCCAGGTCGGAAAAGAGCCGTTTCCGGACGGAAACTAACTGGAGAGATGGATGCCCGGCAGAAAACCGAGCTGCAATGCCTTGCCATGATTATAGTGCGAAACCTGGCTGATCTTCCGGATGCTCTCGGCAACGCCGTGGTAACTGTCGGTAACTTCGATGGCGTTCACCGCGGCCATCGGGAACTTTTGCGGGTCCTGAAGGGTGCTGCGGCCGAACGGGGTGCTGTCTCCGTTGTCGTGACCTTTGAACCCCACCCACTGAAAGTTCTTACTCCGGAGCGTGAGTTCCGGCTGATAACCACCTATGGGGAGAAAGAGCGTCTCCTCGCCGAGTCATCGGTGGACTATCTGGTCGTTCTGCCGTTCACCCGGGAATTTGCCGCCTGTTCCGCACAGTCATTTGTCCGGGATGTGCTGGTCGGACGGCTTGGCATGCGGTGCCTTGTCATCGGCTATGATTATGCCTTTGGCCGCAATCGGGAAGGGGATGTGGAACTGCTCCGCCTTCTGGGAACGGAACATGGCTTTACCGTACAGGTGCTCGAACAGGTGGGTGACGGCGGCATCGCCTTCAGCAGCAGCGTGGTACGGGAGTTGATCGGCCGCGGCGATGTACGGGGCGTGGTGCCGCTGCTGGGCCGGTACTTTTCCGTGGGAGGCAGGGTGGTGCATGGTTTCCACCGGGGCAAGGGCCTCGGTTTCCCCACGGCGAACATCGAGGCTGAGGAGGAGCTGCTGCCTGGTCCCGGTGTCTATGCGGTTAAAGTGGCCGGTGACGGCTGGTTGCGTGACGGCGCCTGCAACGTGGGTGACAATCCGACGTTTCAGGGGCGACGGATTACCGTGGAGGCCCATCTCCTGGATTTCGACGGCGACCTGTACGGTCAGTGTTTACGTGTTTACTTTGTTGACCGGATACGCGAGGAGCGGGCTTTCACCAGCCTGCCTGCCCTGCAGGAGGCGATTGCCCATGATGTGGCCCGCTGCCGGGCGCTTTTGCGCGATGTCGTGCTCATAGCCTACCATGACTCGTGACGAAAGCCGGAGCAGAGCCGGCATGGTCAGTGAGTGGCGGCGTCCCCGGTTCTGGATCGGGATCGGCATCAGTGGGCTGTTTCTGGTCTTTCTGCTGCGGACCATGGATGGTGAAAAGCTGGTTGCCGCCCTGTGTGCCATGGAGATGTGGTACCTGCTTCCCGCCGTGGCGCTCACCCTTGTGAGCTACTTTGGCCGTGCCTGGCGTTGGCAATTGCTGCTGATCCAGGAGAAGAAAGCATCACTGGCCAATCTGTTTTCGGCAACTGCCATGGGTTATATGGCCAACAATCTCCTGCCGGCCCGGCTGGGCGAGTTACTGCGGGTCTATGTGCTCGGAGAAAAAGAGCAGATCGGCAAGGGGACGGTTTTTGCTTCCCTGGTGCTGGACCGGCTTTTCGACGGATTTTCCGTGCTGCTGATACTGCTGGTCACGCTGTTCACCGTGCGTTTTCCCGGCGCCAGTGCCGGGATGCGAGCGTCCCTGGTGGCCGGAGGCTGTGTCACCGTTGCCGTATATCTGCTGTTCATCGCATTTCTCGTGCTCCTCAAGGTGAGGACTGACGCGACCCTGCGCCTGGCGGAGCGTGTGCTCCAGCCCCTGCCGACCCGGTTCTCGACGGCGGTGCTGCCACTGCTCGGGTCGTTTATCGCCGGTATCAGGATATCCCGCCAACCGGCCGTGCTTGGGGGCATTGCCCTTTCTTCGGGATTCATCTGGCTGACCGCGGTCTGGCCCATCGATCTCATGCTTCGTTCATTCGGGATCCAGCTGCCCTTTACGGCGTCGCTGTTCATTCTGGTTCTGCTGGTGGTCGCCGTGATGGTTCCCGCGTCTCCCGGTTATATCGGCACCTATCATTTTGCCTGCTACAGTGCCCTGGCCGTTTTCGGGATTACCGGTGAACAGGCGCTCAGTATCGCCCTGGTCATTCATGGCATCAACTTTTTTCCCATCACCCTGATCGGCCTCTTCTGTCTCTTCAGAGGGAAAATATCCCTGTCCCGCATGGAGGCGCCTCGTCCGTGAACTGTACGAAATGGTGCGACGGGATTGACGTATATGCGATTCTCTCCGTGTGCGGGCCGCTCTTCCTGTATCTCCTGACCCTGGCGCCCTCGGTCACGTTCTATGACAGCGGAGAATTCCTCACCGCTGTCGCCTCACTGGGGATCCCCCATTCACCCGGATATCCCCTGTTCGTCAACTATGCCAAACCATTCACCTGGCTCCCCTTTGGCGATATCGCCTTCCGTGTCAATTTCGCGACAGCCCTGTCTGCTTCCCTGGCGTGTTTCGGTGTGTACCTGCTGACGGTGCGGTTGCTGGCTGTGGCGCCGTTGGTGGGCAACCCGGCGTTTACCGATTACCTCAAACGCCTGTCGGGTTTATGCGTGGCCCTTGCTTTTGCCTGCACGCCCCGGCTCTGGCTCCAGTCCAACAATGACAAACCCTACCCGCTGCTGGCTTTTCTGGCAGCCCTGGTCTTCTGGCTTTGCCTGCGCTGGATGGACGCGTACCGGAGCGGCGCCGATCAGCCGCGCTTGCTCTATCTGGGTGCGTTCCTGTGCGGTTTGGCCAGCGGCGCCCATCAGATCATTGTCCTGCTCTTGCCATCTTATGCCTTTCTGGTACTCAGCACGGATTGGCGGATCATCTTCCGCATCAAGGACCAGGTGCTGGCCCTGGCGTTTTTTCTGGTCGGTTTTTCCGTCTACCTGCATCTGCCGCTCCGAGCCCTGGGCAGCCCCCTCCTGAACTGGGGTGATCCGCAGACCCTGAGCCAGTTTCTCTGGAATTTTCTCCGCAAAGGCTATCCCATGACGCCGGTGGATCGTGACCTGAGCTTGTTGCTCCAGCAGCTTGCGGCGTTTAATCCGGTCCATGAACTGGGGGCGCTCGGCTTCTTTCTGATGCTTGCCGGCGCAGTCACCTTCCGCAAGCGGCACTGGCAGGTGGTCTGCGCCTATTTCATTGCGGTGGTCGCGTTTCTCGCCTATATCGTCGGCTATCAGAATACCCCCGCGGAAAGCATTTTTCTCACGGAGCAGTTTTTTATACCCCTCTACCTTCTTTCCATGGTTTTTGCGGGTCTGGGGCTTTACGGGATGCTGCACCTGTTGGCCGCCCATCTGCCGGGCCTGCGTGCCGGCGGCCTCCGGGCGAGGGGGAGTGCCCTGGCCCTCCTGCTGGTTCTGCCGGGGACCTTGTGTGCGGCCAATTACCGGGAAAAAGACCAGCACGACAACTATCTGGCCTATGACTACGCCATAAACACCTTTCGCTCTCTGCCTGCCGGGGCGGTATTGTTCACCTGGGGCGACAGCGGCGCGTTTCCGCTCTGGTATCTGCAGGGGGTGGAGCGCATGCGGGAGGATCTCGTTCTGGTACATGTGCCCCATCTGCAGTTTCGCTGGTACCTGGAATCGTTGCCCTCCGTGTTCCGTGACAGCGCACTCATGACCATGGCGCCGGAGACAAAACCGCTGCGCCACGTCCTGTTGACGGCCATAGCCGAGCAGCGGAAAAAGCGCCCGGTGTTCATCGACTTTTCCACGCGATATTCCGTGGAGCTTCCCGAGTTTTCCCTGCGGCAGCGGGGTATCTGCTACCAGGTGCTGCCCCGGGAAGATGATGCGTTTCTCCTGCCGGACCCGGCAATCTGGGATAACTACAGTTTGCGGGGAGCCGGAGACGGCAGGGTGCCATTCAATGACATGGATTCCCTGAAAGCGCTGCGCATCTATGCGTTCAGTCGTCTGGAAGCGGGTCGGATCTTCTGGTCCCGGGGGCTGCGCCGCCAGGGAACGGTCGAATTGCGTGGCGCTGCAGCGCTGGATCCGGGGCTGCGTCGCGAAGTCCAGCGTATTATGATGGATCAGGGAGTAAACAAATGAGCATTTCGGGTACAACGTCCGTACTGGGCATTATCGGCCATCCCGTCGAACACTCACTTTCTCCGGCCATGCACAACGCCGCACTGGCGGCCTTGCAGCTGGACTATGTTTATGTACCCTTTCCCGTCGTCCCCGACTTCCTGGGGCAGGCTGTGGAAGGATTGCGCCGGCTGGGAGTCCGGGGTTTCAATGTGACCATTCCCCACAAATCGGCAATTGTACCTTTCCTCGATGGACTTTCGCCGGACGCCGAGCTTTGCGGCGCCGTCAATACGGTCCGGCGGGAAGGGGACCGTCTCCTGGGCTTCAACACCGACGGGATCGGGTTTGTCGCTTCCCTGCGGGCGGATCTGGCCCGGGATCCCCGCGGGGCGTCGGTTGTCGTGCTTGGTGCCGGGGGGGCTGCCCGCGGCGCCATTGCGGCCCTTGCAGCAGCCGGAGCCGGACGAATCACTGTCGCCAACAGGACGAGGGAGCGGGGTGAGGGGTTGCTGGAAACGATCCGGCGGGCATACCCCGCTGTGCGGCTGGCACTGTCGTCCCTGGACGGTGAGGCGTTGTCGACAGTTTTGCCCCAGGCGGATATCCTGGTCAACACCACTTCAATTGGCATGAATGGCACGAATTTTGAATACTTAGAGAGTTCACTGTTGTCCCAGCAGGCCGCCGTCTATGACATGGTGTATGTGCCGGCGGAAACTCCGCTGCTCGCTGCGGCAAGAGAACGGGGAATTGCCTGCGCCAACGGCCTCGGCATGCTGGCTGCTCAAGGTGAAGCGGCCTTTACGCTCTGGACCGGCCAGGAACCTCCGCCAGGCCTCATGAAACGGGTCGCGCTGGCGGCGCTGAATTGCTAACAAAATCTTGACATTAGCCGTCTTTCAAAATAACATCCATACGCTGATTTGACAGAACGCAGTAATACCAGAGGTTTTCATGCAGCCAAGCAGACTGGGCGAACTGCTCGTTCGCAGCAACCTGATCACCAAAGAACAATTGCAGAGGGCCCTCGATGAGCAGAAAAGCTCGGGTGGTCAACTCAGGCTTGGCGCAATTCTTGTCAAGGAAGGATTTGTCGGGGAAGGGGAGTTGACTGCCTTCCTGTCAAAGCAATACAGCGTACCCTCCATCAACCTCGCCGAATTCGAGATCGATCCGGCGGTCGTCAAACTGCTTCCCGTCGAAGTTGTCCAGAAATACCAGTCCATCCCCGTTAACCGCTCCGGTTCGACGCTTATTCTGGCCATGAGTGATCCGTCGAACATTTTCGCCATCGACGACATCAAGTTCATGACCGGCTACAACGTGGAAGTGGTGGTCGCTTCCGATACGGGCATCAAGTCCGCCATTGACAAGTATTACGATCAATCGGCGTCCCTTGCCGACATGATGGGTGACCTGGATATGGACGACCTGGAGGTCGTTGCCGATCACGATGAGGTGGATGTCACCTCGCTGGAGCGGGCGACGGAAGATGCCCCGGTCGTCAAGCTGGTCAACATGATTCTGTCCGACGCCATCAAGCGCAAGGCGAGCGACATTCACATCGAGCCCTATGAACGCTCGTTCCGCGTTCGTTACCGCATCGACGGGGTGCTCTATGAGGTCATGAAGCCGCCCCTCAAGCTGAAGAACGCCATAACGTCCCGCATCAAGATCATGGCGGAACTGGATAT
>CAYSWG010000037.1:7721-14473 GCA_964434465.1 uncultured Geobacteraceae bacterium | reverse complement strand
CGGCGACACCGTCGGCGACCCCTACAAGGACACCGCCGGCCCGGCGGTCAACCCGATGATCAAGATCATCAACATCGTCTCCCTGCTCATCGTCCCCCTGCTGGGCAAGTTCTAACCAGCCAGTCAGACAGAGCAGATACAGGAAGAGGCCCGTCGCATGACGGGCCTCTTTGGGTATCAAGGAGCAGGAGGTACTTCATTCTCCCGCCAATTCACGCCCGGTGCATTGTAAACAAACCCGACAGCACCCGGACAACCACCTGCGTACCAACAACCCCTACGCTGAACGTTACTCGCCACCCCCCATGCGCTTTTCATGTTTCTTCAAGGTCTGATTGAGCAGAGAAATGATCTCCGTTGCCGCCTTGACGATATGGCGGGCGTCAAATCCCGCCCGGGTCATCTCCCGGTAGAATGTTTTCGCAACGATTTTCGCCATGCGCTCCGGATCCTGACTCAAGGGGGCAATGGCACTGCCCACAAGATTCTGTGCCTCCTGTGACAAGGAAACCTGCAGGAACTTGGACTGCAGAATTTTCTGCAGCTCAATCACCTGAATTGATTTGCCAACCAGCAGCGCCACGGAAACGGCACGATTCAGATCCGCCCGATCAAGCGTTCGGCCACCTTCCGGGTTACTGAAATTCATGATACCGATCACTGTATCGGCGATGGTAATTGGCACGGCAATAAAGCATTTGCTTGGCTCTCCCGGCCGCCGAGCGAAAGGGAGAAATTCCGTCTGGGTAATATCCTCTACCAAGAGTGGTTCACCTCGGGCTGCCACCTGACCGGCAATGCCCTCCCTGACCCGGGCCGCCTCGGTCAGGGCATGGAACGGCAAGTCACCCTGGGCGGCAAAGACCCGCAACCGGAAGTCTCCATCGCCCTGCTCGGGTTGGAAGAGCATGATCGAACAGGTGCCTACCTGCAGAATGCCGGCAGCCATGGCGGCGAGGTCACTCAAACAGCCGTCCAGATCCGTCTGCGCTTCAAGAAAATTCGACAAGCCAACCAGTTCGACAAGTGCATCCTTTTGTTCGGTCACGTAACACTCCCCGGATTTGATTGCCGCCACAGGTGCCTTTGCGCCCCCGGACTGCCCAGCAATAGTACCAGCGAACAGGATTTTCGCCAGTTCGGCCCACATGCCACCTGATCAGTGAAATGGTTATCCGACTCTCCCGTGTGAAATTCCTTCCGCCAGGGACGGAATACCACGTTTTATAAAACAGGCCGACCATGGCAACCAGAGGCCATCCGACTCGGCGCCATCTGTTTTTAGTGATAATTTTCACCATCTTTCATTTGCAAAACCGCTACTTTGTGGCTAGTATTACGAAATCATGTTTTATGTCGCCCTACGCATACTGCTCTACGACAAGATACGCTCGCTCATCACCGTACTCGGTGTCGTGTTCGCGATCAGCCTGATTTTTGCCCAGGCCGGCATTTATCTCGGCCTCATGGAGACGTCATCGGTCATTATTGACAAAACACCCGGCGACATCTGGATCACCTCTAAGAACAGTAAAAACTTCGACTTTTCACAGCCGATTCCCGAATACCTCTATTACCAGGTACTTTCCCGCAAGGACGTGGCGTGGGCGGAAAAACTCATCGTTACCTGGGGGCTGATTCGACAAAAAGAAGGCGGCCTGGAGCAGGTGGAGATTATCGGGTTCAACCCGGACAGTATGATCGGCGGGCCCTGGAAAATGCGCTCCGGCAACCCCCGCGATGTGAAAAACGGAAATTTCGCCATTGTCGATGTATCAGCGATGAAGCGTCTCGGTGATATTCGCGTCGGCGAATACCGGGATGTCCTGTGGCGCAGACTGGAAATTGTCGGTCTTTCCGAAGGAGTTAGGTCGTTCACTACGGCCCCGGTCATCTTCATGTCCTACAAGCTTGCACAGCGGCTTGTTGGTTACCTCGGTCCCGACAACACCGTTTTCATTATTGCCAAGGCAGCGCCGGGCGTACCGGTCGCACAGGTTGTCGATGATTTGCGACAACGCCTTAAAGGCGCCGATGTCTTCACCAAAGAAGAGTTCAGCCGGAAAACCCGCCTGTACTGGACAATCGAAACCGGCGTCGGCTTCTCGTTCATGTTGACCATAACCATCAGCTTCCTGATCGGCATGCTCATTGTCGGTCAGACGATCTATAATTCAACGATCGAACATATCAAAGAATTCGGCACGCTGAAGGCACTGGGGGCAAACAATCTGGAAATTTACAAGATCATCTTTTCCCAAGCGTTCCTCAATGCCCTGGTCGGCTATCTGGTCAGCCTGCTGGTCACCATGGCATCAGTGAAGATTTATGAATTTACGGACATGGTCATGGTGATGCGCGGCTGGCTCAACCTTTCGGTTCTGGGGATTACCCTGATAATGTGCATGACCGCGGCCTTCGTCTCCATTCGTCGGATCAAGAAAATTGATCCGGCAATCCTCTTCCGGGGGTAACCGTGGATAGCCCCGTAGTTACAGAGAATCTCGTCAAAACCTACACCGATGGCCGAATCCAGGTTTCGGCAGTCGCCGGTGTTGATATTCGCCTGGCAGCGGGAGAAATGATCGGTCTGTTTGGTCCGTCGGGAAGCGGCAAAACAACACTGCTCTCCATCCTCGGGTGTATCCTGCGGCCAACAAGCGGCTCCTATCGGCTCTACGGCCACGAAGTGGCCAACCTTCCCGAGCCCTTGCTACCCGACATCCGGCGGAGATTCATCTCGTTCATCTTCCAGGGATTCAACCTTTTCCCGGCACTGACTGCCTATGAGAACGTCATGCTCGTCCTCAAATTGAAAGGAATCATTGGCACCCGGGCAGATCGGAAGACCCAGGACCTCTTTGAGGAAGTTGGGCTAGCTGACCGTATGCATTTTCTACCCCGGGATCTGAGCGGGGGCCAGAAACAGCGTGTTGCAGTTGCCCGCGCCCTTGCCGCCGATTCACCTTTGATCCTTGCCGACGAACCGACGGGCAACCTGGACCACACCAATGGCAGGAATGTTATGGAAATTCTACGGAAACTCGCCCGGGAGCAGCAAAAATGCGTAGTTGTTGCAACCCACGACAATCGTATCGAAGAGTTATTTGACCGCATCCTTTTCATGGAGGACGGCAGAATTACCAGAGAAACCGATGATGTGGCAAAACTCCGGCTGATGCGGGAGCTGACAACACGATCCCTGCATTAGCAGGGGGCATCGAGTATTTCATTGCTATCACCAGGAATTCGTCACATTCCGCTGATTCTGTAACGAGGTTGGGTACCCTTATGAAAAATGCACGTTTCGGCTTGGTTGTCATCGGTGCCTTGCTCATTGGCTCAATTGCCCTGGCGCTTCTGGGGCCAAAACTTTTCGGCAATGGCTCGTCGTCACCGGCATCGACAGGCGAATCTGCGGCCAGCAGGCATATTACCGCAAAAGCACTTGTTGAAAGTGAAGACGAAATCGAGATCGGCAGCCAGATTGCCGGTATCATTGCCGATGTAGCCGTTGAAGAAGGGGATGTGGTTCAGGCGGGGGAGACAATCGTTACCTTCGACAGCGGCAAAATCAGGGCGAAAGTCGCCCAGGCAGATGCACTGGTCCATGAAGCCGATGCCCGCATGCGCCGAGTGGTGGCAGGATCCCGACAAGAAGACCTTGAGATGGCGAAGAACCGCGCACAACGTGCGGAAGCGGTTTTTACGAGAGCCGATGACGAACTCCAGCGCCATGAGCGCCTCCTCGAAAAAGACGCCGTAACCCTGGTTGAGCGCGACCGGGCAGCCGAACGAAAGCGTGTTGCCGAAGAAGACTGGAAGGAAGCGAAGACCAACCTGCAGAAACTCATCCGGGGAGAACGGGCCGAAGATGTTGATCAGGCCAAAGCCGACCTGGCACGTGCAGTTGCCGAGCAGGACTACTATCGAGCAATCCTGGCCGACTACCGTGTAACCTCCCCCATCAATGGCGCCGTGTCCGCCCTGCTGCGAAAGCGCGGCGAGACCGTTGATGTGGGCACCCCCCTCATAAAGGTGATCGACCCGCACCGGTTGCGCGTGAAGGCCGAGGTGGAGGAGACCGATTTAGGCAAGGTCCGCAAGAACCAGAAGGTGGAACTTGTCTCGGAGGCCTATCCAGACAAAGTATATCGAGGTACGGTCTACCAGCTGTTCCCCGACGTAAAGCGTAAAGCGCAGAAGACCTTCGACCCCATGGCATCCTTTGATGTGAACACGCAACAGGTATTCATCAGGCTCGATTCCTATGCGGGCCTCAAGAACGGCATGACCGTTACGGTGCGATTCCTGAAATGATCCGACCAGTTACCCTGATAGCGCTAGGCATCCTTCTCACGGCGACCACGGCCTTCTCCCGGGAGGTAACCCTCGAGGAGTGCCTGAAACGGGCTCTCGATGAAAACAGCGGCCTCAAAGCCGCAGGGGAAGACACCCGGGCTGCCCGGGAGGAATCGGCCATGGCTTTCAAGAGTTTCCTGCCGACTCTCCGGTTGCTGGGCGATTACACCATCGTGGATAAATCACCGCGACTGGTGATCTATCGCGACGCCTTCGGCGCCGGCATGCCGGGCGCAGACACCGAACTAACCCTTGGCGAGAAAAATTTTTACTCCCTGACGCTGAATCTGCAGCAGCCCCTGTTTACCGGAGGCGTACTGACCGGTTCGTACCGCAAAGCGCGGGCAAAAGAGGTTGAGCGCGGCCTGCATCGGGACCGCCGGAAGAGAGAACTGATTTTCGAGGTAAAAAAAGCGTTCCACACGAGTCTTGCCGAACAGCATGTCCATGATGCCACGGGGAAAATGCTGCAGGCCAAAAAAGAGCGGTTGCGGGTGCTCCGGGAACTGCATCGTGAGGGATATACCAGCAGGGATGATGTGCTGCAGCAGGAAGCTGATGTCCTCTTCACTGAACTGGAACTGCTGAAAAGCGGCAACCGCGCCGCATCATCCCGCACACGTCTGGCACATCTCGCGCATCTGGATGACAATCCTGATCTTCACCTGGCAGCTGCCTCCGACAACAGTACCCTGACGGTAACCATTGAGGAGATCCGTGCTGCCGCCCTTGCCCACCGGGAAGATCTGCAGGCAGGCCGGCAACGCATTTCCATGGCTTCCGCGGATGTGTCCATCGCCCGTAGCGGGTTTTTCCCCCAGGCGTCGCTTACCGGCAGTTTCCAGCAGCAGAAGGAAACCGGCATCATGCACCCCCAGGTATGGTCCCTTACCGCAACCCTTGACTGGTCACTGTTTGAATGGGGCAAGACGGTGAATGAGGTGCGTCGGGCTGCCGCAAGAAAGCAGCAGGAGCTGTTCAACCAGGATGAATTGACGAGGTTGGCGACCCAGGAAACCGAACAGGCCTGGCGCTCGGTAAAGGAGCAGGAATTGGCGGTCTCCGCCCATGAAAGCCAGACGGCAGCCAACGCCTATCGATTGGCGACACACACCCGGAAATATCACGAAGGGCAGATCAAACTCGCAGACCTTCTTGCTGCCGAAGCGGGTTTCACCAAGGCACACAACGACTATCTCTCCGCCGTAGCCCAGCTTGCCAGCGAACGTGCCCGTCTGGAATACGTTGCGGCAACCGAACTGGACTCATGGACCGTGCCGAAGCAGCTTTATCGCCCGACCCTCACCACGGTCGCACGCAGCGTGATACAATCCCCGGGGGAAACTCCTCCATCAGGCACAGCCGCCCCCCCCTCACTGGTGGCGCCCCGGACCAAACCACCTGTTGCCCCAACCCAACCTGACAGCGCCGCTGAACCGAATCCTTCATCAACCAATGCCGCGGAGACCTTTGCCATCCAGGTCGGTGCCTATACCGTACCGGACGGCGCAAAAAAAGTTACCGACGCCTTGTCCCGCAAAACCGGCACAAGGACTGTGCATATTTCCAAAGCTGGCAAATTCAGCAAGGTGCGAATTTCCGGCTTTGCCAGCAGGGAAGAAGCCGAAGAGTTCGCACAAAACCTGTCCCTCAACGAGTATCTTATCGTCAGGACAACCAATGGATTATGAAGAACTGCTGCACAACGAGTTTTCCAGAATCAGCGGTCTGCTGAACGACGCAGAGCAACGGAAGCTGATGCATTCGCGGGTTGCCGTTGCCGGCGCCGGCGGTGTGGGCGGGATTCATGTTCTGACCCTGGCCCGACTCGGCATCGGCAGGTTCACCATTGCCGACCCTGATATTTTTGAACGGGTCAATATCAGTCGCCAGTTCGGTGCATTGCAGAGTACCATCGGCCGGAGCAAGGCAGCAGTCCTGGCTGAGATGATCCGTGACATCAACCCCCTTGCCGACGTCCGCGTCATGGCCGTTCCGGTATGCAGCGGCAATCTTGATCAGTTTCTCGATGACGCCGACCTCTACATCGACGGTATTGATTTTTTTGAAATAGACGCCCGCCGCTTGATCTTCGCCCGCTGCCGGGAGCGGGGCATCTATGCCGTCACCTCCGCCCCCCTGGGTTTTGGCGCCACCCGGCAGATTTTCTCGCCAACGGGCATGTCCTTTGACAACTATTTTGCCATTACCGACACCATGCCCTACCAGGAGAAACTGGCCGCCTTTGCTGCCGGACTTGCGCCCCGTCCCTACCATATCAAATACCTGGATCTGTCCAAGGTGAGTTTTGCCCGCAAGACCGGCCCGGCAGTCGCGCCGGCCTGCACCCTGGCGGCATCCCTGGTTGCCAGCGCCGCGGTAACTATCTT
>CAYSWG010000037.1:3920-7711 GCA_964434465.1 uncultured Geobacteraceae bacterium | reverse complement strand
CAAGGGGACACTCAAGCCGGTCCCCCACTATCTGCAAATCGACCTGCTCCGTGGCAAACATAAACAAGGCTACCTGCTGTTCGGCGGTAAAAACCCCCTGCAGCAGCTGGTCAAGCGACTGATTCTGCGCAAGGCTCGTGCCGCGGCAGATCCTGGAGGGTGACCCATGGAATACCGAAAGATTCTCGAAGCAGCCATCTGTGCCCCTTCGGGCGACAACTGCCAGCCGTGGCACTTCACGGTCACCGGCAACAGGATTGACTTATATAATCTCCCCGAAAAAGACACGTCACTATTCAACTTCCGGCAGCGCGCCTCCCTCATCGCCCATGGCGCCGTGCTGGAAAACATCCGTATCGCCGCCCATGCAGAAGGTTTTTCCGCCACGGTAACCTCGTTCCCCGACGGTAACAAACCCGATCACATTGCCGCAATTACCCTGGAACCGGCAGAGCGGGCTGCTGAGCCCCATTACGCGTACATCCCCCTGCGCAGCACCAACCGGAAGCGCTACCAGTCGATGTCTCTTACCGAACAGGAACGAGCCGCACTGCGGGATACTGCCCGCCCCTGCGAAAAGTGCACCGTCAAACTGGTGGAAGACCACGCGGCAAAGCGGACCCTGGCCCGCATTGCCGGCCTCAATGATCGACTGGTCTTCGAGAATCCCCACCTGCACCAGTTTCTCTATGGCAAGATTCGCTGGACCGACCGGGAAGCGAAGGAAACCGGGGATGGCCTGGACATCAAGACCCTGGAGGTGAGCGGCATCGACGGCATCGGCTTCCGGCTTTTTCAGAACTTTTCCCTGCTCAGTTTCCTCAACTCTTTCGGTGTATCGCGCATGGTCGGCAAGAATGCAGAAAAGCTGGCCAGTTCAGCTGCAGCACTGGGCATCATCGCCGTCCCCGGTGCGAAGAATACCGATTACCTGATGGCTGGAATCCTCATGCAGCGGCTGTGGCTCGAAGCAACGCGACTCGGCCTCGGCATGCAATTAATGACCGGCATCACCTTCCTCATGCAGCAGGTTCGGGAAAATGAAGCAACTGGGCTGAGTACTCATCAGCAGGAGCTTCTCGCCGTTGCAGGTAAAGCCATTCGTTCCACCACAGGACTCTCAAACGAGACCATTGCGCTCATGTTCCGGGTCGGTCATGCCGCTGAACCCAGCGCCAGATCTCTGCGCTATCCCCTTGAAGCTGTAACAACCACTGGTTGACCTTTTCGCCTTTTTTTGTGGCGCTCTCTCCGAGCGCCACTCCTGCCTCCATGTTGTACATGCCTTTCTGTAATGATCACCGACCGGCCCCCCATCCATTGTCGGTATTACTTACACTTTCCCCAATTCATACCCAGCCGCACACGATCTCAAGTATTTTTATCAGTTATTACAGGCACTTACAATTTATAATCTAACAGGCACACCATTTGCTTTATGAAAAGCAAATGGTTTCTTGAATGGTTTCATAATCACGAAGGGAGGATACAGCAATGAGAAAACACCTCGCAGTATTAGCAGCAGTTGCGACCATCTTTGCCAGTTCATCAGTCAGTGCGGAGCTGATTACCCAATGGTCTGTGGGAGTACAGGCCGCATTTGACACAACCTCGCCCACTTGGAGTGCGGGTACTGGCGGTACTACAGTAGCGCCGCTTGCTTTGACCTGGGGAACATCGACAGGTTCAGGCAAGAGCGGACTCACCATTACCAACCCGGTTGCGCCGACCGTGGTTAACACCAATGGTCCGGCGGTGGAAAACATCTCACTGACCCATCTTAACAGACCGGTTACCGGCTCCACATTGAGAAGTGTAATCCTCAACTCCACCCTGACCCTCACGCCGCTTGTACCGGCAAATCCGGGCCTGCCCCCGGCAGTGTTGTCTTTCAAGATCAACTTCCTTGAAACGACGAACAACCTTAACCCTTGTCCCAACGGTGGAGCTAACGGTGTGGGCGTTAATGTCAACGGCTGCGCCGATATCTTCGCCATTGACCAGGCCGCCCTCAATTTCCCGTTCCAGTATGACACGGGTGACGGTCAGGGTCCTCTGACGTATTTCATCAGCTTCTTTGAGAGCACCGCCGGCCTGACGCCCCTGTCAGCCGAGGCCGCCGCCAATGTTGGTGTCCCGTTCGGAACCTTGGGTTTCCTGACTCCTGAAGGCGTTGACACCACTGCACGGTTTGCCGCAGTAATCACCTCTGAACCGATAAACGTCGTACCAGAGCCCTCAACCTTGCTGCTCCTCGGCGCCGGCCTGATGGGCGTAGGTTATCTGACCAGAAGAAGGAACAGGAAGCAGTAACCAGCACTTGAAGTACAGGCGTTCATAACAAAAAAGGGCTTCCGGTTTGGAAGCCCTTTTTCTGTGAACTACACGGTACATCAACGAATCGTTCCCTATTCTGCTGGTAAAGCAGGATTTAGTGCACATCACTCCTCATTACATGGAAGAAGCTCCTGATCTGCCTGCTCTAGAAGCTCCGCCAGACGATTGAAAAAGCGGGCTGCCGGGGCACCGGCCATAATCCGCCGATCAAAAACAATCGAAAGGGGCATGGTTTTCCGCGCAACCACCTCACCAGCGCACGCATGCGGCCGCTCCTTGACCCAGCCGAACAGTACCGTCAACGGCCAGATCATGTCCGCCACGACAAAATCAATTCCATATTTCGCCGGGGAATTAACAAAACAGGCGCCCCCACGATGCTGCGACCACAAACGGGCAGAAAAACGGGGCATTCCGATAACCCATCTGCTTACCCAGACAGGCAGACGACTGAGAAGAGAATAAAACAACCGCCAGCGTGGATTTGTTTCAAGGGTAGCATTGGCAAACTCCCGCAATTCCCCGGTTATCACAGCAAGCGACTTGTGCAGCGTATCGTGTAGTGTGTCTGCCAGTACTACCGCTTCAGCACCAGGAACATCACGCTCAATTGCAACAGTGATGGCAACATTATTGAATTGCACGAGTCGCTTACGGAAGGGCAGGCCAAGAATCGCCCGGTTTGCGTAGGGGAATTCCTGCAGGGCAAGCGTAGCCGCCTTTATGACCAGTGCGGTGTAGGAAGGTTTGACGCCAGTCGTTATCTGCAACCCGTTCCGCAATGTATCCATGGCCGTAGCATCTATTTCACGGATAAAGGTGACCTTATGGGCCGGACGCATTTCGTTGTTCAATGTCCAGAAAGCCCGTGCCATACGATTGGCGGGAAGAACCCGGTAAGAGGTCGCACGGGAAATCGTGTCATTCGCCATAGGCAGCACCCAGTCTCTCGATGGCATCTGCGGCATCACCGGCAGGATTGTACTTCTCAATAATGACCCGCAGTCGGGATGCCCGTTCCCGGAAAGAGGAATTCCGCAGTACAGTATTCACTGCAACAAGCAGTACCTGGCTGTTCTTGCCGAAATCTGCAGCGGAGACCGTCAAACCAACACCTAAAGCCTCAACTCGTCGCATGTTGAACTTCTGATCCGGAATAGTCGGGATACCCACCACCGGCTTTCCGTGGGACAACGCCTGATATATTGTGCCATTACCTCCATGGCACACAACCACATCGGCAAATTCCATGACGCTATCCCCATCCAGATAGGGTTCAACATACAACTCACCCTCTCGAGACTGGATACCATTTATTTGCCCACCGGTGGTCATAACGACCTGAAGTTGTGCGGACCGGAACAGTTCCGCTGAACGCTGGAATAACTCACGTACCCCTGTCGTTCCCAAGGTAAAGTACACCAGCGGCTTGCCAGAAGTCCGTGGTGGCCACC
>CAYSWG010000037.1:0-3903 GCA_964434465.1 uncultured Geobacteraceae bacterium | reverse complement strand
TTTCCACGTCAATGGCCCCACATACCGGTAATCACCAGGCAGAGTTCGTGTTGGAAAATACTCGGGAATGTCGGGTAGTAACGTAAGATCCTTTCCAACAAGACAGTTGGTCGCCGTAATTGTTTTCGGCAAAGCATATTTCCTGCTCAGTCTGGCAAAGGTATTCATGGCCTGATCGAAAACTTTCATCTCCATCCAGAGATTAAAAAGATCAAGACTGCGCCAGACAGGACCGCCCCGCTGAATCAGCCATTCGGGAAGCCAATCAAAGAAGGGAATATAGGGCAGCGCCCGATATTCCGTGGAGGAAACATTGACAATTGCGGCATGCTTGACTCCCGCAACATGCGTGGAGATTGGAGCAGTGAACCGGCCGTCGGTCAGGACCAGGTCAGGCTGGACTCTGCGGTACAGTTCAATGTCGGCATCCAGCATTGCATGAACCTCAGCGTCGCTGACAAACTTCAGTTTTCCAGAACGAATATTTCCATACAACTCTTCCGGATCAGGTTCGTGGAGGGGTAACACCGGAAATCCCGCCTGCTCGATGATGCTTGCTTTCGGACTTTCCCCGGCAAATACTACATCGTGCCCCCTTCTTTTCAATTCAAGGGCAACAGCAAGGGGACGACTCACATGGGACAGCGTGTGTGTATAAGGAATGACGAGTATTTTCATAGTTACCTAGAATACCCGATAATGTGTAACTTTAAAGATTGAGTGCAAAAAAAAGGGCGTGGATTGTATCCACGCCCCCTGTACTTCCAATTCTTGCCTATGATCTTCTTCTGCGGATAACGGCGCCCAGGCCGAGCAGCCCTGCACCAAGAAGAAGGGCTGTGGAAGGCTCAGGAACCGCGAAGCTTGTCGAGCCATCGAATTTGAACATCTGGCCGGAAGCAGTCAACGTACCATCCCACATGGCCGAAGGCTTGAAAAACGCCGGTTGATTGAGGGTACCGGTCGTCACCAGGGAAAACATGGTCATTTCAACAGGGATGTCAAAGTAGAGCGGGTCGTAACTGTCAAGCTTGAAGACAACGTTGAAGGAACCGGTGCCCAACCGACCGGGAACGTTTGCTTCGAACGTGCTGGCCAGGCTGAACAGATGACCGGTCAGAATCGCCACACCATCGGTATAGCCGGTTGCTTTGTTCGGGTTGGCGTCCGGAGTCGAATCCAGGTACATGGTGAACACCGAGGAGAAATCTTCACCAGCGGCAAAACTCACCACCTGGTTGCCAAGGCTGTTCAATCCCTGGGAGATGACCGTTTCGTTGAACTTGGTTGTGAAGGTCATTTCTCTCAGGCCGTTGGAAACTGCATTGAAAACCGGCATCCCGCTGTTCTCAAAGCTGCCGACCCTACCCTGGAGAATAAAACCGACTTCATAAGGCGCAACGGTACCAGGCACCTCAAGGCCAGGAATGAAGCCCGTAGAAAGACCCGTATCCGTGCGGTACGTCCAAAGATCAACCTGCTGAAAGTTACCCGAACCTGTTGCATCAAACCCGATGGTAACCGCTTCCGCGCTGCCGACTCCTGCAGTAAGGAGAAGGCCCATCACTAACGCTGCCACTGTCTTTCTCATGGTAATACCCTCCTTTGTTGTGTCGCCCATGTAAACTCAACAATAAGCGAATCACACACTCTTCTGAAATAAAAGCAATCGCTGCGAAGTGTTTAGCAACTAATGTGCCAATATATAACATATTGTTATTTAAGGACCTTTACAAAAATTACGAATTTTTGTAAAGGTCCTCGACAGGATTAGAGCACTGCAAGTATCGCAGGGGGACTGGCGGGCACTTCGGCGGGTAGCAATTCCAGGAACACGTCAGAGCAGATGCGATTCACGCAGATGCCAACTAAAGCGGGCAGACGGAAACTGCGGACCATCTTGGCAGGACTTGCGCCAAATCAGCGCACAGTATGAGTATGGGCGGCATTTCTCGAGTAAAAAAGACGTTATGGTGAATTGGGGCGACAACTGGCGGTCCTGGAAGATGGAGCGTAACGCAACCGGAAACCTGGCGTAAAGGATTCCGACGCCCGTTATCTGCCCCCGGCAAAAAGCCCCCCATCGGTTATATAATCCCATACATCCGGACGCTCCTCGCTCATTCTTTCGAGCAACAACTGAATATTGGCATGGCATGGTTGGCGCATGCCATGATAATCCACAAGCGGTCCAATTGGCTGGAAATAGATACCGAAGCGGGCAAGCAGACGCAACAGGGTCGGCTCCATGACCGCAAGCCAGTCGGTGATGCCATTGTCATGGCTCATGCGCATGGTTGCCCTCATCAGTCCCAAAAGAATAGAAGGCGCGGAGATGGCCAGATGCCCGCCGGTTTTTCGGGATCGCGCATCGGAAGAGGCCTGAAATCTTGCAGGAACGGTGCGACCGGATTTTGATAAGGCAAAGCGGGAGATCTCGGCAGTCCGTTCCAATGGAAAAGACCGGGAATGGGGCAAATTGGATAAAGCACACACATGCTGAATGGGGAAGGATTCTTGAAGGTTGGCTCTGTTGGCAAGCACCAGTCGTACCGTACCTATCAGCGCATTATCATGGTTGCTGACCAGCAGACTATGCACGGCGTTAGTATCGTATTGGTCGGTTTCCCGGAAATCCGGATACGCTTCTGAAGCTTCATAGCCACGCTCAACGCAGTACACCTGGTAGCGGAGCATATATGCGCAATCACGAAGCTCGGGGGAATCCGCCGGAACAATAGTAAACCACGAGCTTGACTCGGGAATAGAATGCTGCCGAGTCTGCGCCGTGGTAGCCTGCTTGTAGGCGACTGCTGTCTGCATGAGAACTCCTCTCGAGGTTTTCCAAGAGCACATGGGCTTCAGAGAAGCAGACTCTGCGTCTCTCTGGAAAGTATAATCAAGGCGTTGCGTCGGACGATGCTTGTGTGATAATTGAAACAACGCCATAGCGTTACATACAAAAAAGCCGGGGCCACATATCAGTTAGAAGATATTTCGGCATCCCGGCTGTCTCGGTGAGACCCTGTAGGCTTTCCGCCCTGTCCTTGCGGACAGTTTAGTATTATCGTTTATCAGTTTTTTCTGGTTCCTGACTAACAAATTTTTACCATAGAATCAAGCACATTTTTATTAACTTCACCCAACAGTAGTTGCCTGGATGCGAAGAAACAATCTACCCGCCCACCAGGCAAGGCACTTGACAACCCCATAATGGTGCCCTAGTATTTGAGCCTTTCCGCATTCTACCCATGATCGGGGACTCAGTCATGACGCGATTCCAGTTCAGAAGAATCAGCAGGAATGACCCACTTCTCCAGGAAGTCTATAAACTGCGGTTTAAAGTTTACTGCGAAGAATGGGGATTCGAACGGCCGGAAGACCATCCGGGAGGGCTGGAGTGCGACGAATATGATCAGCATGCGGTTCATCTTGGGGCTTTTTGCCGAGACTCCGGCAAGCTCATCGGCACAATCAGACTTATTCTCAACTCCCCCGAGGGCTTCCCCATGGAGCAGCACTGCACTTTCACCACCGACCTTTCCTCCCTGGACCGAAACAAGGTCGCGGAGATATCAAGGCTGGCCGTCAGCAAAGAGTACCGGAAACGTGCCGTTGACAGCCTGATCTACAACGACGGCAATCTCGCCCCGGAGCAGCAGCGGGCCATGAAGGAAATGGAAGAAAAACGCAAGCAGGAATTCCATATCATCATGGGCCTCTACATCTGCATGTACCTGGAAAGCAACAAAATCGGCCTCACCCACTGGTTCGCCGTCATGGCCAAGGGGCTTCGCATCCTGCTGAAGCGAATGAAGATCCAGTTTACCCCTATCGGCCCAGAGGTATCCTACCATGGCCAGCGCATCCCCTACCTGGGAGCCATCCAAGAAATCCTTCAAG
>CAYSWG010000036.1:9435-14622 GCA_964434465.1 uncultured Geobacteraceae bacterium | reverse complement strand
TTTCGATGTGCGGTACAGTGACTCCCTCGGTCTGCAGATCGTCAGCCTGCTGACCAGGCAGCTGCACGGTACGTTGCGTTTCGATCGTGACGAGGGTTTGACGGTTACGGTCAGTTACCAGGGCGGTTTGGATTGAACCGGCAGTAGCGTGTCCGGTTTTCCGGGGCGTTCCGCCTGGCGGAGTATTCCCGCTGGCGGCGCACTCCAGTTTTAATTAAAAAAGAAGCTGCTATACTAGGAGCGAACTGCAGGGCGGGACGTGATGCCTGGACGGTCGCGCGGATTTTTGCATCTAAGAGCGCTGTGACGATAAGGGACAAAACCATGGATGCTGATCCTTCCCAGGATGTTAAATGGAGAATTCTCGTCGTTGAAGACGAGCTTATCATTGCCAAGGGCATTGAACGGCGCCTGAGAGCATTGGGGTATGAGGTGGTCGACACGGTGGCCTCCGGTGAAGAGGCAGTTGCCAAGGCTCTGGAATTGTGCCCGGACCTGGTTCTGATGGATATCTGTCTCCAGGGTGCCATGGACGGGGTCGCTGCGGCGGAGAAAATACGCGGCGCGATCGAAATACCCATCGTATTTCTCACCGCCTATGCCGACTCCGACTCCCTGAACCGGGCCAAGGTGGCCGAGCCCTTTGCCTATATCCTTAAGCCGTTTCAGGATTTCACCCTGAAATCAGCGGTTGATATGGCTCTCTATAAACACCGCATGGAGATGCGCCTGCGCCGTTCCGAACGACTTCTCGCCATCAAGAACCAGATTGCCAATATTTTCCTGACCGTTGCCGATGACCAGATGTACTGCGAGGTGCTGCACGTCATACAGGAAGCGCTGGCAAGCCGCTACGGACTTTTCGGCTTCATCAACGAGAGCGGACACCTGCTGTTGCCGTCCATGACCCGGGAGGTGTGGAATGAGTGCCGAATGCATGACAAGACAATCGAATTTCCCCGTGAACGTTGGGGGGGGCTTTGGGGAAGAACGCTGGTCGAAAAAAAGTCCTTTCTTTCCAATGCCAGCCTTTCCGTTCCCGCCGGCCATGTTGCCATTGAGAACTTTCTGACGGTCCCGATCCTGTTCCGCGGTGAGGTGATCGGGCTTGTTTCGGTGGCCAATAAAGCCGGTGGCTATGGGGATGAGGACCGGGAGCTGCTTGAGACCATGGCCGAGCGTATTGCTCCCATTCTGGATGCCCGTCTGCAACTGGAGCGGAAAGAGCGGGAGCGGCAGCAGGCGGAAGCGTATCTCCGCAAGTCGGAGAAGTTGCTGCGTTCGGTGTTTGAGGCAATTCCTGACCTGTTTTCCATTATCGATCGGGATCACCGTATTATACTCTCCAACTGGCATGGCGGGTATGGCTATGTACCCGAGGCGGTGCGTTCAGCTAGTCCCCACTGTTTCGAGGCGTACTATGACCGTCAGGAGGTATGCGATTCATGCCATGTGCTTGAGGTGTTTGAAACGGGGAAACCGGTTTATATCGAAAAATTCAATCCGCGCATCGGCTACATGGAGGTGCGGTCGTTCCCCCTCCTTGACGAATCGGGCAGTGTGACCCTGGTTGCCGAGCATGTGCGCGACATAACAACGCGCAAGGTTGCCGAGGAAGCGCTCGCCGGTGAGAAGGAGCGTCTGGCGGTCACACTACGCTCCATTGGCGATGGTGTTATCACCACCGACACCCAGGGGCGGGTCGTCCTGGTTAACAAGGTTGCCGAGGAGCTGACCGGTTGGTCCAACAACGAGGCCCAGGGCCGGCAGATTACCGAGATTTTTACCATCATCAACGAGAAAACGCGGCAGCGTACGCCATGTCCGGTGGACCGGACCCTGGCGACCGGCTGTATCGAAGAGCTGGTCAACCATACCATCCTCATTGCCAGGAATGGCCGCGAACGGATCATTGCCGACAGCGCCGCACCGATCCGCGACCGCGAAAGCCGTATTGTCGGCGCTGTGCTGGTGTTCCGTGATATTACCGAAAAGCAGAAGATGGAGCAGGAAGTGCTCCGCGCACGACAGCTGGAGTCCATTGGTGTCCTGGCCGGAGGCATAGCCCATGATTTCAACAATCTGCTTACGGCAATCCTCGGTAATATTTCCCTGTCCAAACTGTATGTGGAAGAAGGGGGCAAGGTACACCAGAAGCTGTCCGACGCGGAGAAAGCCACTCTGCGTGCCCGTGACCTGACCCAGCAGCTCCTGACGTTTTCCCGGGGCGGTGCTCCGGTCAAGAAAACCACGGCCATTGCCGACACTATTCGTGACAGCGTTGCGTTTTCCCTCAGTGGTTCCCGCGCCACCTGCTGTTTCGACATTGCCGAGGATCTCTGGCCGGTCGCGGTTGACGAGGGACAGATCAGCCAGGTAATCAACAACCTTATCATCAATGCCGAACAGGCCATGCCCCATGGCGGCGTTATCGAAGTAGCCTGCTGCAACACTCGGGTGTCTGCTGAAGACGGTCTGCCTCTTTCGGACGGCCGCTATATTGTTGTTGCCATTCACGATCAGGGTACAGGGATTCCCGCGGACGTTCTGCCCCATATCTTTGAACCCTATTTCAGCACGAAGGAAACCGGTAAAGGACTGGGCCTGGCCACGGTCTATTCCATCATCAAAAATCACGATGGCCACATTTCCGTTTCTTCGAAACCGGAGGGCGGTACGACCTTCTCCCTCTACCTGCCTGCTGCCGCCGGGGTGACCCCTGCGGCTGAGTCCAGGGAACCGGGAGCGCCCGGCGAAGCGGAACTGACGGCAAAGGGTCGAGTTCTGGTCATGGATGACGAGGCAAATATCCGGGAAGTTGCCGGAGAAATGCTGCAATTCATCGGGTTCAGTGCGGCCTACGCCCGGGACGGCGAAGAAGCGGTCGCCCTCTATCGTGGGGCCCAGGAGGCGGGAGAACCGTTTGTGGCCGTCATCATGGACCTTACCATCCCCGGTGGTATGGGCGGCGGTGAGGCATTGCGGCATTTGCTGGCATTGGACCCCCAGGTGCGCGCCATCGTTTCCAGCGGCTATTCCAATGACCCAATCCTGGCGAACTACAAATCCTACGGTTTCAGCGGCATTGTCAGCAAGCCGTACAAGCTCGATGACCTGCGTAAAACATTGACCGAAGTGGGGCTCTGAGCCGGTGCCGACCACCCGGCTTTTTCCTTTCAAAGGGTACCCATCCGTGGTACCTTTTTTTTCATGTCGTGGAAAATAAAGGAACATCACCGGGCGCTGCTGGCATCTGAACAGGGCTGTACCGTCAAAAACTGGGGTGGTAAGCTCTCTGTTTGTCTGGTCTATCCCAACCACTATGGAACGGCCATGGGCAATTTGGGTTTCCAAACGGTCTACGCGCTGTGCAATGACTTGCCCGACGTAGTGTGTGAACGGGCCTTTCTCCCTGCAGCTGCCGAGTTGAAGGAGTACGCAAAGTCCGGCAGCCGGCTTCTCTCCCTTGAGTCCCAGCGCCCCCTGACCGATTTCGATCTGGTCGCGTTCACGGTTTCTTTTGAAAATGACTACCTGAACATTCCCACGGTATTTGCCCTCGCCGGCATTCCTCCCTTTGCCGCAGAGCGGGACGCCTCCTTTCCCCTGGTCCTGGCCGGCGGTGCCGCCCTGTTTCTTAATCCCGAGCCGGTCGCTCCGCTGTTGGACCTGATAGGTGTCGGCGAGGCCGAGTCCCTGCTTCCCGAGTTGCTTGCTTTCCTGAATGCCGATGGGGGCAGTGAGCGCGAGGAAGTGCTGGCGCGGGTGGCCAGGATTCCGGGACTGTATGTGCCTGCTTTGTATGAGTTCGCCTATGATGGTGACCGGGTAGTGGCCATTCACGGTCGGCCGGGTGTTCCCGAGCGGGTTCAGCGGGTCTGGCAGGCCGACCTGGGCCAATCAGCAACTGCGTCGACGCTTTTTGCCAAGGATGCCGAATTTTCCGATATGTACCTCATGGAGCTTTCCCGCGGCTGCCCGAGGGGCTGCAGGTTCTGTGCGGCCGGATTCATGTATCTGCCCTACCGGCAGCGGCCCCTGGAGTTGCTCAAGGAAGAGGTGACGCGCGGCTTGCGCGTCAAGTCGCGACTGGGTCTTGTGGCTGCAGCTGCTTCCGACTATCGACAACTGGGCGAACTCTGCCGCTTTATCGCCGAGCAGGGTGGGCAGATTTCCGTTTCTTCCCTGCGTCTGGACTCCCTTGATGAGGACTTGCTGGAACTGTTGCACGCCAGTGGCCACAAAACCCTGGCCCTCGCCCCGGAAGGCGGCTCCCAGCGGTTGCGGGATCTGGTCAACAAGGGAATCAGCGAGGAGCAGATTCTCCGGGCCTGCGATATTCTCATTGACCGGGACATTCTCAACCTGAAGCTCTATTTTATTGTCGGCCTGCCTACCGAAACCGATGCGGACCTGGAGGAAATGGTGGCGTTGGTGGCAAAAATCCGTCAACGGGTCATTGCGGCAGCTAAAGCGAACCGCCGCCTCGGTTCGATCATGCTCTCGGTAAACCCTTTTGTTCCCAAGCCCTCCACGCCCTTTCAGTGGTGTGGCATGGCTCCCCTGGCCGCCCTCGAACAAAAGTATGCGTTCCTGAGACGAGCCCTTGCCGGCCTCTCCAATGTGAAAATCCAGATGGAGGGCCTGCGCGAGGCAGTGCTGCAGGCATTCCTTGCCCGGGGTGATCGGCGCCTGGCACCGCTGCTGGTGCGCGCCCACCAGGTGGGAAGCTGGAAGAAGGCTGCCCGGGAGTTGGGGATTGCCGTGGATGCCCGGGTGTGCAGGACCATCCCCCTGGAAGAAATCCTCCCCTGGGATGTTATCGGCAGCGGCGACCGGCAGCGCTTGCTGGATGAATACCGGAAAGCGTTCTCCCTGGAATAGCGATTTGCTTTACGGCAGTGCACTTGAGTCCCCCGTTGAAACAACTTCATTTTATCCTGTAAATCCGGAATGTTGTCCAGTTGTCCCTGTGCCTATCTTTACCTTTGCAGAAAGGCCTGCCCTTTGCTACTATTGTCGCGCCCATGATAATCAGCCGCCTGGAAATACATGGTTTCAAGTCATTTGCCGACAAGGTTTCCCTGGACTTCCGGCAGGGCATAACCAGTGTTGTCGGCCCCAATGGCTGTGGTAAATCAAACATCGTCGATGCAATCCGCTGGGTAATGGGCGAACAGTCGGCCA
>CAYSWG010000036.1:0-9425 GCA_964434465.1 uncultured Geobacteraceae bacterium | reverse complement strand
TTGCGTGGCAAGCAGATGGAAGACATTATTTTCGGCGGCAGTGAAACCCGCAAGCCGCTGGGAATGACAGAGGTTTCCCTTTTCTTTTCCACAGCCGATGGCCGCATCCCGGCCAAATACCTCAATTTCAGTGAAATTCAGATTACCCGGCGACTGTATCGGGACGGGGAGAGTGACTATCTGCTGAACGGAACGCCGTGCCGGTTGATGGATATTACTGAACTCTTCATGGACACGGGCGCCGGCGCTAAAGCCTATTCGATCATCGAACAGGGCAAGATCGGCATGGTCCTCAGTTCGAAACCCGAGGAGCGGCGGCTGATCATTGAGGAAGCGGCCGGAGTTACCAAGTTCAAGGCCCGTAAACAGGTTGCCGTCAAGAAGATAGAGGCAACCAGGCAGAATCTGCTGCGCATAGCCGACATCATTGCCGAAATCCGCCGCCAGTTGAATTCTCTGCAGCGCCAGGCGAAAAAAGCTGAAAAATTCAAGGAATATCGTGAAGAGCTGCGGGAAATCGAACTGCTCTTTGCCGTGCGCGGTTACCAGGAATTGTCGGCGCAGCGATCCCGGATCGCCGGAGAGCTCGCTGGCGTGCGGGATCGATTGGGAGCCGCCGCCCGTGACGTGGAACGGCAGGACCTGGCCCTCGAAGAGCGGCGGATCCGCCTTCTGGAGGAAGAGTCGCGGCTGGCAGTGGTTCAGGAGGAAAACCTCCAGCTGCGTGGCGAGATTGCCGACAGGGAAAGCCGGCTGGGGTTTCAGCACAAGGAAGGGGCTGTCCTGAAGGAGCGTCTAGAAGGTTTTCGCCAGGAACTGGCGAGCCTGGAGATCCGGGCTGCCGGAGCGGGCGAGGAGTTGCGGATCATTGCCGCCCAGACGGAGGAACTGGTCTCCATCATTGCCGGCGCAGAGACCGGTCTGGCTGCCGGCGAGCAATCCCTCGCCGCCTTACAGGAAGAGGAGCGGCTCCTGGCGGACCAGTTGGATAACCGTCGCCGCGATCTTTTTGCCCTCGGATCCGAACTGACCCAGCTCAATAATCAGCATGCGGCGTCCGAAAAGCGGCTCACCGTGGTGGGGGAATCCCAGTCGAGAAACCGCCGGGAGAATCTGTTCCTCCAGGAGCAGCAGCTTGAGGTGGTCGGGCGCGTTGCCGGCCAAGGGGAAACATGCCGTATGCTGGCAGCCCGCAAGGGGGAACTGGAGGTGGAGTTGGCGACGTTGCGGGATCGTTCCGAGCGGTTGCGCCAGTTGCGGGAAGATGGTGAACGGACTTTCCAGGATGAGCGTGACCGCTTGAGCAGAACGTCGTCACGGCTCCACTCCCTGCAGGAACTTGAGGCGCAGTTTGCCGGTTATGGCCAGGGCGTCCGCACGCTCTGTCTGGCAGAGTCGTTTTCCGGGCGTTTGCAGGGTGTAGTCGCTGACATCTTTGAAGTGACGGAAGAGTATGAGCTGGCTCTTGAGGCGGCCTTGGCCGATTGTCTGCAATATGTTATCTGCACCGCTGAAGGGGATGCCCGGGACGCCCTCCAGTTTCTCCGTGAAAATGCCGGCGGCCGCTGCAGTCTGGTGACCCCCCATGTGCAGCCGGTGTCGGCACAGCAGTCTGCTGCCGGCTGCGACCGTCTTCTCAACCGTGTTGCCGTTGCCGAACGGCATCAGGCGTTGGCTGAGGCTCTGCTTGGCAGGACTTTTCTGGTTGATTCTCTGGAAACGGCATTGGTCCTTGGCCGGCAGACGCCCCAAGCCGCCTTTGTCACGAGAAATGGTGAAATGGTCACCGCGGGCGGTATTGTCCATGGCGGTTCCACTGCCGGTAGCCAGCAAGGTCTCATCCATAAGAAACGCATGATCAAGGAGCTTTCCGTTGATGTCCGCTCCCTTGAGGAACGGGTTGCCTCCTTGGCGGAGGAGCGGGAACGATTGGCTGCTGAAGGTCAGGCCACCGAAGAGTCCCTCCGCCTTGTTCGCCAGGAGTTGCACCAGACGGAAATCCGGATGGTAAATGCCGAAAAGGACCTGCAGCGATCCCGGGATGACCTTCAGCGACTCGAAGAGCGGCTGTCGCTGAACGTTCTGGAAAGCGAGCAGCTTGCGGAGGAACGGGATTCACTGGAGCGTGATGTCTCTCTTGCCCAGGAGCAGCGCTTGCAGGGCGAGACCAGGAGAGCTGAGGCCGAACAGGGTATGCTTCTGCTGCAGACATCTCTGGGGAGCAGACAGCAGGAGATTGCCGATTTTCGGGAACAGGTGACTGCCCGGAAGGTGGAACTCGCCGCATTGCGGGAAAAGCAGCAATCGGGCCTGCAAACTCTGGTCCGGATCGAAGAAGGGATCCGTGATGTTCATCTTCGCCGGGAGCGGCTTGAAACAGAGCTCGCTGCCGGGGCCATTGCGCTGCAGCGGCTTGCCGATACCGGCGACGAGGAAGAAGCGGCTTTACAGGCGGTGCTTGCCCGGCAGCAGCTGGTGGAGGAGTCTTGTGCCGTAACCCGGACTCGCTATGAAGCAGAATCATGCGCCGTGCGTGAGCTGGAGTCGGCGGTACGGGCGTTGCGTGAAAACGCCGATACCTTGTCCCGGGCCGCCGGAGAAACCTCGTTGCAATTGAGTGAGGTGGAGTTGCGCAGCCAGAATTGTGAAACGCTGGTTGCCGAGAAGTTCCGCTGCAACATTGGCGATCTCCTTGCCGACTATGGCGAACGAAGCTGTGACGAGCAGACGCAGCGTGCGCGCCAGGCCGAACTGATTGGCCTTGTCGACGCTATTGGAGAGGTCAATCTCACCGCAATCGAAGAGTATCGCCAACTGGAGGAACGCTTTGAGTTTCTTTCCGAGCAGAAAGCAGATCTGGAAGAGTCGCTCCATGGCCTGCAACAGGCTATTCAGCGCATCAACCGCACGACGCGCAAGCGTTTTCTTGATACGTTCACCCTGGTAAATGAAAAATTTCAGGAAGTGTTTCCCCGTCTGTTCTGTGGGGGACGTGCCGAGTTGCGTCTGACCAACGAAGAAGATCTGCTGGAAACGGGCATTGACATCATCATCCAGCCGCCAGGCAAAAAACTCCAGAACGTGATGCTCCTGTCCGGCGGTGAAAAGGCGTTGACGGCCGTTGCCCTGATGTTCGCCATATTTCTCATCAAGCCGGCGCCATTTTGCCTTCTGGACGAGGTTGACGCGCCTTTGGATGATGCGAATATTGGCCGGTTCAATGAAATGGTGCGGGAAATGAGCGCCATTTCCCAATTCATCATTATAACCCACAATAAATCGACAATGACGCATGCTGACTGCCTGTATGGCGTAACCATGGAGGAGCCCGGCGTTTCCCGGCTCGTTTCCGTCAGGCTGCAGTGAGGAGTGACTGTGCCGTTTGCAAAAATTCTGCGGAAGTTGGTTGGTGATCTGCCGGGGGCTACAGGGGCTATTCTCACTGACTGGGAAGGTGAGGCGGTTGTCTGTCAGTCTCCGGCCGGGGAAGAGTACAATCTTAAAATTCTTGGCGCCCACCAGAATATCATTCTCAATCGGCTGCGTGAAATGGGTTCAGCGATGGACCAGGCCGTGCGCGATGTCACGGTTACCACCGACCGCTTTCACCTCCTCATCGGCGCTGTCGGCAATGATTATATGCTGGTCGTGACCCTCGACAGAGCCGCCATTGTCACTCGGGCACTGCACGGGATCAAACAGGCGGTCAGGGACCTGGAAAAGGAGATATATTAATATGGCAGAGGAAAAAAAAGGGTTTTTCCGAAGCATTGTCAGTAAATTCACCGGCGACGTGGTGCAGGTAGATAATGCCGAGGGGGAGGCGCAGGAACAGGAACAGGAACAGGGATCTTCAGGCGACCAGCCGGGTTTTTTTGAAAAGCTGAAGGCGGGCCTCCGCAAGACCCATGAGGGCTTGGTCGGACGGATCGACGCCTTGCTGCTGGGCAAAAAGCGGATTGATGCCGAAACGCTTGAAGAACTTGAAGAGATTTTGATAGCTGCGGATATTGGCATGGCGACTACCGTGGAACTGGTCAAGTCCCTTGAACAGCGTTTGAGCAGAAATGAGCTTCAAGATGGTGAGGCGCTGAAGCGGGCGTTACGGGAAGAGGTCATGGCGCGACTGACCGACCATGCTGCGCCCCTGGAAGTTTCCGCCGCCAAGCCGTTTGTCATTATGGTTATCGGTGTCAATGGTGTGGGAAAGACGACCACCATCGGCAAGCTTGCCTGCAAATTCCGGGCATCCGGGAAGAACGTCCTGCTTGTTGCCGGTGACACATTTCGAGCGGCAGCTGTCGAGCAGCTTGAAATCTGGGGACAGCGTGTCGGAGTTGATGTGGTTCGGCATCAGCATGGGGCGGATCCTGCTGCAGTCGTTTTCGATGGCTGCAAGGCTGCCACCGCCCGCAACGTTGATGTTCTGATTGTCGATACTGCCGGTCGACTCCACACGAAAGTCAATCTTATGGAGGAATTGAAGAAAATTCGTCGGGTCGTGGGGCGCGAGCTGCCGGGGGCGCCCCACGAAACGCTGCTGGTGCTTGATGGCGCTACGGGTCAGAATGCCTTGGCGCAGGCGCGTATTTTCAAAGATGCTGCAGATGTGACCGGGATTGCCGTGACCAAGCTGGATGGAACGGCAAAAGGCGGGATTGTCCTGGCCATAACCGGCGAACTGGGTATCCCTGTTCGGTACATTGGTATTGGTGAAGGCGTTGACGATTTACGTGAGTTTGATCCGGAACAGTTTGTGCAGGCGCTTTTCTGATAATTGCCTTGACTTTTTGCCTGGCATTGCATAGCATATGTCGCTACATTAAGGGTGGTTTATGGATTTGGATATCATTGAGCTTCTGGAGCGAAAGGTTGAATCTCTCTTGGGTGAGTATGCCGTGCTCAAGCGGGAAAACACCGTGTTGCGAGAGGAAAATCAGCAGTTGCTGGGAGAGCGGGAGGCATTCAGGGAGCGGATTGACGCTGTACTGAAGAAAATGGAAGGAATTGGCGTTCAGTGAGTTCTTTACACCGCGTGAAGGTGTTGGGAAGAGACGTACAGGTCCGCAGTACTGCATCTCCCGAGCTTGTGCGGGAAATTGAAGCGCTCGTCAATGAGACCGTTGCCGGGGTGCAGGGCGCGACACAATCGGCAGACCAGCAGATCGTAGCGATTCTCAGCTTGCTCAATTTGGCGGAAGCATTGTTGGTTCAGTCGCAGGAAGACAAACGGGCGTCACAGGTGGCCGGTGGGCGGATCCGTGAAGTGGTTCAACTCATTGACAGGGCCATGAAGCACTCCTAGCAGCTATTCCCTGCTGGGGTAATTTTCCATATACCGTGTACTAAACGCTGTTGGCCGGATGTTCTTGGAAGTGGGTCGGAATTTTTCTCTGTTTCGGAAGGTGCGCTGTGCGACGCGCTGTGTTCCGATCGTTGATAGAGTTAGTTGCAGCTTGACCCGATGCGGGGATAGCGCGCCTTGAATCCATAGTAGTCTGTCAATGTGTTGGCTTGTGCCTGCCTTGGAATTTCGATTCTCTCCACCCCATTCTTCCTGTCAATCCTGCCTTTCTGGTTGAAGAGCTATTCTCGCCTGAGCGTTGCGTAGTGCCCGTCTTTCGGGGAACGGAACCCATGCCGAAAAAAAGTATCAGGCAGGCAATGCTGTCTCGCCGGAAGTCTCTTACCGAAGAGTACTGCGGGCACCCCAGCATGCTGATTCAGCAGGCACTTCTTTCGTGGACGTCCTATCAATGCTCTTCGTGCATTATTGCCTATGTGCCGATTCACAACGAGGTTGATACGAGCCTTCTCGTGCAGCATGCTCTCCATTCGGGCAGAATGGTGGCTTTACCTGCTGTTGTCGGGCGGGAGATGGTATTTCGCGCAGTGCAACCGGGCTGTGCTCTCCGGCGGGGGGCGTTTGGTATTCCCGAACCGCCGGCCGATGCGCGATTACTGAACCCGGCAGATGCGGATCTTGTCCTGTTGCCGGGCGTTGCCTTTGACCTGCAGGGGCATCGCATTGGGTATGGCAAGGGTTTCTACGATAAAACCGTGCATAGTATGGAAGGGCAAGGCAAATTGGTTGGGTTGTGCTATGATTTCCAGATAGTTGAGAAGATTCCGGGGCAAATGCATGATGTGAAAATGGATAGAATTGTCACTGAACAACGGGTTATTTTGCCGTCGATGGCGTGAACATCTGCAGGGGACCGGTCTGAAACCCGGCAAGTGACTGGCTTGCCGTACGTGTTCGTGAGGTCGGGTTTGCAGTTGAACATATAGAAAAGGAGGATGGCTACGTGGAGTTACAATACGTAATTATACTGTTGCTTGTTATGGCGGGGGTCGGTTTTTTTGCCGGAAATCTCATGAGAAAGAAGCTCTCCGAGGCTTCTGTTGCCAAGGCGGAGGATACTGCCGAACGCATCCGTGAAGACGCCCGGCGGCAGGCGGAGTCCATAATCAGGGAGGCTTCGCTACAGGCAAAGGATACCGTTTTTCAAGCCAAGGCCGAGTTTGAGCGGGAGTCCAAGGATAAGCGCCGTGACTTGCAGGCTCTGGAAAAACGCATTCAGTTGAAAGAGGAGAACCTTGACAAGAAGATCATCATGTTTGACCAGCGGGATGCGGAGTTGTTCAAAAAAGATCAGAGTCTTGGTACCAAAGAGCAATTTCTTGTCCAGAAGGAAGAAAGTCTCAATCAAATGATTGAGGAGGAGCGCAGAAATCTTGAGCGGATTTCCGGGCTTACTTCGGAGGAAGCGAAGCGGGTTCTCATGGAAACGCTTGAAAATGAGGCGAAACTTGATGCGGCAAAGCGCATAAAAGTTATTGAGGAAGAGGCCAGGGAAACAGCGGATAAAAAATCCAAAGAAATTCTGTCCCTGGCAATTCAGCGGTATGCCGGGGAGTATGTGGCGGAAAAGACGGTTTCGGTTGTTGCCTTGCCGTCTGACGAAATGAAAGGGCGGATCATTGGTCGCGAGGGCCGCAACATCCGTGCCCTCGAAGCGGCAACGGGGATTGACCTGATTATTGATGATACTCCGGAAGCGGTAATTCTTTCGGGGTTCAACCCGATCCGTCGTGAGATTGCCAAGTTGTCCCTGGAAAAGTTGATTGCAGACGGGCGAATACACCCGGGCCGCATTGAGGAAGTTGTTGCCAAGTCAACGGAAGAAGTCGAACTCGCCATCAAGGAGGCGGGCGAGCAGGCTGTCTTTGATTTGGGTGTCTATGGCATCCACCCGGAAATACTCAAACTGATTGGAAGGCTCCGCTATCGTACGTCCTACAGTCAGAACGTCTATCAGCACTCATTGGAAGTGGCTTTCTTGTGCGGCATCATGGCTGAAGAGCTGGGAATAAACGTCAAGCAGGCCAAGCGGGCCGGCCTGCTCCATGATCTCGGGAAGGCAGTTGATCATGAAGTCGAGGGGTCCCATGCGGTCATTGGTGCCGAGCTGGCCAGAAAATATGGCGAATCACCGAAAATTGTTCACGCAATCATGGCGCATCACGAAGATGAAAAGCCCGCAACAGTCCTTGCTGTGCTGGTGCAGGCTGCCGATGCCTTGTCGGGAGCACGACCCGGTGCGCGGCGGGAAATGATGGAAACTTACGTGAAGCGGCTCGAAGACCTGGAAAAAATTGCAATGTCATTCCGGGGGGTTACCAACTCGTTTGCCATTCAGGCCGGTCGGGAAATACGAGTCATGGTTTCCAGCGAAGAAGTTAATGATGACCGGGCGCTGGTGTTGGCCAAGGACATCGCCAAGAAAATTGAGGCGGATATGACCTACCCGGGCCAGATCAAGGTGAATGTCATCAGGGAAACACGGGCCATAGAATATGCCCGTTAAAGTTCTGTTTATTGCAGACATTGTGGGTAAGCCTGGTCGCCAGGCTCTGGCCGGTGAGTTGGATCGACTGGTTGAACGGCACAGGATCGACCTGGTCATAGCCAACGGCGAGAATGCTGCTGGTGGATTCGGACTTACGGAGGAAGTTGCCGCAGAGCTTTTCGGTTTTGGGATACATCTCCTGACGAGCGGCAATCATATCTGGGATAAAAGGGAGTCATATGACTTCCTGCGGCGGGAGCCGAAAGTGATCCGTCCGGCAAATTATCCGCACGGTGCTCCCGGCCGGGGATCTGCCGTGGTCAAAACAGCGTCGGGTACCAGCGTGGCGGTCCTCAACCTTGAAGGCCGGGTATTTATGAATGCCCTTGATTGCCCCTTTGCCGCTGCCAGTCATGAAATTGCACGTCTCAAGGAAATAACGCCGATACTCATAGTCGATTTTCACGCCGAGGCGACATCCGAAAAGGTTGCCATGGGCTGGCATCTCGACGGCAAGGTGAGTGCCGTTCTGGGAACACACACTCATGTGCAGACTGCTGACGAACGGATACTTCCCGAGGGGACAGCATATATTTCCGATGTGGGGATGACGGGCAGCTTTGATTCGGTGATCGGCATCAGAAAAGAGTTGGCGGTTGAGAAATTCCTGACGCAATTGCCCGTGCGGTTCGAAGTGGCAAAAAAAGATGTCCGGCTTAACGGTGTGGTCGTCGAAATCGATGAAATTACCGGTAAGGCGAGCGCTATTGAGCGGTTATCAGTCGTTTGTCGATGAGGAGTGCTAGTGACATGTCAGTGAAAGAGCAATTGGATATCTTGCAGCGCGGCGCTGTGGAGGTTCTTGCAGAAAAAGAGTTGGTTGAAAAGCTGGAGCGGTCCCTGAAGACCGGAGTTCCGCTTCGTGTCAAAGCAGGGTTTGATCCGACTGCGCCTGACCTGCATCTCGGGCATACGGTGTTATTGCAGAAGCTCAAACAGTTTCAGCAGTTGGGGCATGAGGTTATCTTCCTCATTGGTGACTTTACCGGCATGATTGGTGATCCTACCGGCAAAAGTGAAACGAGAAAAGCGCTGACCCGTGAGGATGTTCTGCGCAACGCGGAGACCTATAAAGAACAGGTTTTCAAGATTCTCGATCCCGTAAAAACCAGGGTTGTCTTCAATTCTGAATGGCTTTCCGTGCTCCAGGCAGCGGACATGATTAATCTCGCTGCCCAGTACACTGTAGCGCGCATGTTCGAGCGGGAGGATTTTCATAATCGCTTTGTCAATCAGATGCCCATTAGCATCCACGAATTTCTCTACCCACTGATCCAGGGATATGACTCGGTTGCCTTGAGAGCTGACATTGAACTGGGTGGAACCGATCAGAAATTCAATTTGCTTGTCGGACGGGAACTGCAACGGGCGTGGGGACAGGAAGCGCAGACAGTTATCACTATGCCGTTGCTGGAAGGTTTGGATGGCGTCAACAAAATGTCCAAATCACTGGGCAACTATATTGGCATCAATGAACCGCCCGACGAGATTTTCGGTAAGACCATGTCGATC
>CAYSWG010000035.1:0-15090 GCA_964434465.1 uncultured Geobacteraceae bacterium | reverse complement strand
GACGAATCTGATGCGAACGTCCGGTAACGGGTGTCACGGCCAGAACGGTCACCCCCTTGGCGGAAACCAGCGTCCGGTATTCGCTGCGCGATTCCTTGCCATCCAGGGGGAGATCGATTACCCCGGTGACCGCCGGCCGACCGGAAACAACCGCCATATACCATTTGGTCACCAGACCGTCCTGGAACAGGCGGCCGAAATCACCGGCCCGGGAAGAGCTCTTCGCCATGACGGCAATGCCGGAGGTGTCCCGATCGAGACGGTTCACCGGATAGAGCTTCACGGTAATTCCCCGCGCGGCAAAGGCTTTTTCTCCCCACGCAGCAAGATTCATGTCACCATGCTCGGCCGTACGGTGGACCGAAAGCCGGGCCGGTTTATTGAAAAAGACCACATGGTCGTCCTCGTAAAGGATATCAACCGGTGACCGCGGCGCCGCCAGCAACTGCCGGGTGCGGACCGATTCCTTCAGGGCAACGGTATCGGTCACGCGCAGCAGAGTATCGCCGGGAACGGTCGCACCGTTCACGGTTACGGCACCGCTCCGGATCAGCTGCTGGATATAGGCCGGCTGGGCAGTGGCCAGCATGGCGCGCATCCAGCTGTCAAGGCGACGACCATGGGTGGAAAGGGTGACAGTATAGGTAAGCATGCCGCCAGTATACCTGTCCGGATGCAGTGCCGCAAGCGCTTACTGGCAGGGGAACAGGCACGGCATGGCTGCCAGGAGCACGGAGCGCAGCAGCCGGCAGTACTTCTTCTTTGACTGCGAAGGGCAATACAGTTACTATTCATAGTCAATCGGGTAGTGTCACGCTGCAGGAAAAGAAAGTACACGGGTGAACTGATGTTGCGCGGAGCAATGACCATCTGGGGCCGGGACATGCTGGTGCTGCGACGGAGTATTTTCTCCGAGCTGCTGGCAGTGATTGCCTATCCCCTGACCCTCTACCTGGCATTCGGCGTCGGTCTGCGGGGTTATATCGCCGATGTGGAAGGCATCCCCTATGCCCTGTTCATCGCCCCGGGACTGATCTCCATGACCGCGGTCAGCGCCGCCTTCGAGGAAAGCGCCTGGAGCCTCTGGTTCCATCGCAAAGTGCAACGCACCATTGAAGAGTACCGGGTCAACCCGATCACCGTCTATGATATCGTCATCGGCAAGATCGTCTCCGGTTTTTCCCAAGGGGCCATCAAAGGATTGGCCGTGGCGGTGGTCATCTTCCTCATCACGCCGTTCCGCTTTCCCGTGGGGCACTTTTTCGTCTACCTGTTCTTCATCGCCGTTGGCTCCATGATCTTTTCCTGTGCCGGCACCATCTGCGGCACGATCATCGACAAGCCGGAGAACATCGGCCGGGTCCAGGGCGTGGTCATCGTACCGCTCATATTCCTGTCGGGGATCTTCTTTCCCCTCTCCTCCTACCCGGAGACCGTGCTGCCCTTCATCAGGCTGATGCCGACCACGGCGATTTTCGAAGGGGCCCGGCTGGCCCTGCTCCAGGGCACCCTTGAGCCGTGGTATGCCCTCATCTCCACCTTGACCGCAGCACTGTTCTTTATCCTGGCAGCCTGGATCTTCAACCGGAAAATCGAGGAGTAGCACCCCATGTCTCCCCTGGATCACCATGAAACATCGCCCCCCATCAGCCCGGCCGACCGTCGATGCTTCGACACCCTGGCCGGAGATATTGCCGACTGGGGTGAGCGCTTCCTGCGGATTCGCAGCACCTGCGGCGACGAGGCGGCCGGTCAGGTGCTGGGCGGCATCACCGAATGGCTCGGTGGCGATCTGGTGGACGGCATGCCGGTCATGGCCCTGGACTCCTGGACACGCCTCGATGCACTGGCCGAGGAACTGCTCCAGGCCTGCAAGGGATGCCTTGCCGGTGACGCAGCCGCACCGGCGCGGGTCCGTGACATTATCGACCGGGCCGGGAGGCTGCTGTGACGACCGACTTCACCCTGAAATGGCTTGCCTGGGAGGTGACCCGGCGCTGCAACCTGCACTGTGTCCACTGTCGCTGCTCGGCAACGGACGATGGGGCCGAAGGTGACATCAGCACCGCGGACGGCAAGCGGCTGCTGGATGAAATTACTTCGTTTGCGAAACCGGTGGTCGTTCTCTCCGGCGGCGAGCCGCTGTTGCGCGATGACATCTTCGAACTGGCCGCCCATGGCACCGGCCTCGGTCTGCGCATGTGCCTGGCAACCAACGGCGCCCTGGTTGATGACGAGGCATGCCGCCGCATGGCCGAGGCCGACATCAAGATGGTTTCCCTCTCCCTGGACGGCAGCACGGCAGCGATCCATGACGACTTCCGCCAATGTCCCGGCGCCTTCGCCGGCACCGTGCGCGCCGCGGAGACCTTACGGCGCAATGGCCAGAAGTTCCTCATCAACTCATCCTTCACCAAACGGAACCAGGCCGACATTGCCGACACCTTCCGCCTGGCCAAGTCACTGGGCGCCGTTGCCTGGTACCTGTTCATGATCGTCCCCACCGGCCGCGGCGCCGACATTCTCGACGAACTGATCGGCAAGGAGGATTACGAAGCAATCCTGGAATGGCACTACCAGCAGGAAAAACAGGAAGAGACCATCCTCATGCGCCCCACCTGCGCGCCCCACTATTACCGGGTCGCCCCCCAGTTGGCCAAGGCGGAAGGGATCTCCTTCCAGCGGCGCTCCCTGAGCTTCTCCACCGGCGGCGGCAAGGGCTGCATCGCTGCCCAGTCCATCTGCCTCATCGACTGCTTCGGCAACGTCAAGCCCTGCTCCTACTTTCCGCGCAGCGCCGGCAACGTCAGGGAAACCCCGTTCAGGGAAATCTGGGAAAACGCCCCACTATTCCGGGAATTACGCGACTTCGCCACCTACAAGGGCAAGTGCGGCGTCTGTGAATTCCTCAATGTCTGCGGCGGCTGCCGGGCCCGGGCCGACGCGGTCCATGGTGATTATCTGGCCGAAGAACCATTCTGCAGTTATGTGCCGGTGAGGCTGCGGAAACCCTGAGACCTGTCAGGGTTTGAAACTTCGAACATACTGACCAATCAAGAGCTGCCAGGTTTTGAAAAACTGGCAGCTCTGCCCCCAGTGAAAAGGAGCTGCCTGCATGAACAACCGCTTTCTCGATGCCTGCCAAGGCCTGCCCGTGGACCGCACGCCGGTCTGGCTCATGCGTCAGGCCGGACGCTACCTGCCCGAATACATGCGGATCCGGCAAACGTGCAGCTTCCTGCAGCTCTGCAAGACACCGGAACTGGCTGCCGAAGTCACCCTGCAGCCGGTGGATATCCTCGGCGTCGATGCGGCAATCCTCTTTTCCGATATCCTGACCCCGGTGGAACCCATGGGCCTGGCACTGGACTTCATCCCGGGTCCGGTATTCGAGAATCCGGTCAGAACCATGGCCGACGTGGACCGACTGCTCATACCCGTCATGGAAGATGCTGTGCCCTTTGTACTGGAGACGATCCGCATCCTCCGCCGGGAACTGGCCGGCCGGGTACCGCTGATCGGTTTCGGCGGCGCCCCCTTCACCCTGGCCTGCTACATGGTCGAGGGGAAGGGCTCCAAGGATTTCGCCACGGTCAAAAAACTGCTCTACAGCGCGCCAGAAACTTTTGCGGCGCTCATGGACAAAATCACCACCATGCTCATCGCCTACCTGCGCGCCCAGGCCGCGGCCGGCGCCCAGGCACTGCAACTGTTCGACACCTGGGGCGGCATTCTTTCGCCCACCGATTACGAGCGCTACGCCCTCCCCTACACGGCCCGGGTCCTGGACGGCCTGCGGGACTGCGGCGTACCCCTCATCCATTTCGTCAAGGGTGCCGGCGCCATGCTGCACCCCGTCAGCAAGGCCGGCTCTGCCGTAATCGGCCTGGACTGGCACACCAGCCTGGGCAGTGCCCGGGAACAACTCGGCGACCAGGTCCCCGTCCAGGGCAACCTGGATCCGACGGTGCTGTTTGCGCCCCGGGAGCACATTGAACAGGAAGTGCGGCGCATCCTGGCCGAAAACGGCGGGCGCCCCGGCCACATCTTCAACCTGGGTCACGGCATCCTGCCCGATACGCCGCCGGAAAACGCCCGATTCATGGTGGAGTGCGTGCACCGCCTGTCGGCAAAAACCGTGTTTGATCTGTAGGGGCGTATCGCATACGCCCGGAATAAGTGAACCACACCCACGGAGGGGCGCTGCGTGCCGCGCCCTGAATTTTACGAGATGAAGCGGGAAAATCCCGTCACCCACGGAAGCGGGCGCACAGCGGTGCACACGGAAGCGGGCGACCCAGCAGGTCGCCCCTACAACGATCTGCCTACTGTTACAGTAATTGCAAATACAAAATTTGTTGGTTAACGGAACGGATCGATACCAGGAGGGAAGCGTGACGATGGCTGACAAAACCGGCGTGCTGCTGCTGCAGATGGGAGGCCCGGACTCCCTGGATGCGGTGGAGCCCTTCCTTATTAATCTGTTCAATGACCGGGACATCATCCGCCTCGGCCCCGCACTGCTCCAGCCGGTCATTGCCCGCTGGATCGCCCGCCGTCGGGCGCCAAAAACTGAAGAGCAGTACGAAACCATCGGCGGCAAATCACCCATCCGGGAGCAGACCGAAGCCCAGGCGCGGGCCCTGGAAGCAGAGCTCGGCGCCGGTTTCCGCTGTGTACCGGCCATGCGCTACTGGCGGCCATCAACGGTGGATGCCCTGGCAGCCATGAAGCAGGCGGGCATCACCCGCATCATCGCCCTGCCCCTCTACCCCCACTATTCCCGTGCCACCACCGGTTCCAGCCTCAATGAACTCGAGCGTGTTCTCCACCTGGCCGGCGCCCGGTTCCAAGTCACCTCAATTCACAGCAACCACAGCCATCCCCGCTACCTGGATGCCCTGGCGGAAACCATCAGCGCAACCCTGCAGCGCTTTCCCGCCGGAGAGCCGATCACCCTGCTCTTTTCCGCCCACTCCCTGCCCGTCTCGTTCATTCAGGCCGGCGATCCCTATCTCGCCCAGGTGGAAGAAACGGTCAAGCTTGTCATGGCGCGCTTTCCCGGCCATGAGCACCACCTTGCCTTCCAGTCCAAATCGGGACCGGTCAAATGGCTGGAACCGTCCACCCCGGCAACCATCAACCGCCTGGCCGGCGACGGCTGCCGCAACCTGCTGGTCGTTCCCGTCTCCTTTGTCTGCGACCACATCGAAACCCTCTACGAAATTGACGTCACCTTTGCTGACTTGGCCCGGGAGCAGGGCATCAGGCAGTTTCACCGGGCGCCAACCTTCAACACCAATCCCACTTTCATCCGTTGCCTGGGCGAACTGGTCCGTGCAGCAGCGCGGCCTTGAATGCCTTTCTGAATCACCGGGTAATGCCTTCGGAACTCCACGTTGCCTAGCTGAAGTCTTGGCCGTAAAACCGCTCAACAGCCGGACGGGAATGTTGACCAACACGGTAAAACCTGAAAACCTGGGACACTTCCCACATTTACGGTAATCTTTCGACACGTTGAACCGTGAAAAAATCAAGGAGAAACTATGGCAGAAGGGGCAAAGTATATCGTCATTCGTAAGTTACTGAAGGCGCTCGGTCTGCCTGAGGAGGCGATAGAAGACGTAATCGAATGGATTGAAGAAAACCCGGAAAACCCGGGACACTTCCCGTATTTACCAATGGGGGTTAACAACGGCCACGTAACGTGCAAAAGATGAAGGGGAAAACTAGGGACACTTCCCATATTTATTGTTGTTTCTCTGTAAATTTAGCCGAAAATTAAGTGCGGAAGGCAACGGGGACGCATCTCCAAATTCCAAAAGTGAAAAAATTCTCTGCCTTACTCTTTCACTCTTTTCTCTGCTGCCCGGTGGACGACAAGGTTTTCCCGCTTTCCGACCGCCACAACCGTCACAGCAATGCAGTTGTCGTCAACCTGGTAAACCAGGCGGTAACCAGCGTTCTTCAGCTTGATTTTGTAGCAGTCGGGCATACCGGAGAGTCGGGCCGACTCAACTCGGGGGTGCTCACAGTGGTGCGCGACACCGCGACAAAACAGTTCGGCCGGAACTACTAGTGCATCGGTCCGCCCCGCTGGCTCTTGGAAACGAGGAAGTAGACAATGCCCAGGACAAGCAGGGTTCCGGCCAGAAAAATCTGGGTTTCCAGAGGATCGTGGCGCAAGGTGGAAATGAGAATTTCACGGATGAGGGCAACCATGATGACACCGACAAAAAGCAGGATATTGAACCGCCCCCCCTTCAGGTTCCTGATCTCGTTACCCATCAGTTCGATCATCATCCAGAGGATCAGCAGCGTTCCCAGGGCGCTCAGCACACCCTTCTCAATTTTGCCGTCGAATATGTGCAGCAAGTCCCAGGCAAACTGCACAACCACCAGCAGTGAAACGCCAGCCAGGGCCACGACCAGAATCAGGTTGAGACCATAGGTGAAACGCTCCGTGGCCCGAACCAGTTTCGACTCGAGACGATGGGAAACGAACTCTTTTTTCAGTTCCTCTTCCAGATAGGAAGCACTCATCACATCCAGATTGGCATCGAGAATTTTCTCCGTGGCATCGGTGAGGCGACGGCGCGTCTCCCGGTCCGGATAGGTATCGCGAATCAGGTTCACCAGGGCCTGACGGATGAAGTTCATGGCGCAGTTGACAAAGTGGGCATTGAGACCGATCCGCACGTGCGCCAGACCGATTTTCTCCAATTTGCGCAGATAGTGATTGTCATACTGTCCGGAAAAGAGATCCACCAGCCAGGCCTGCTGGGACACTTTCAGGCGCTGCAGAACCGCCTCATCCATGAGAAACTCTGCAGTTTCCGGAATGCCGAGCAAGTGATCGTAGAGCGCATCGGTAATGGATTTCTTGTGGGCTTCTGCCAGTGGCTGCAGGGATTTCAGCTGATCGGCATCGTCGTCGGTAAACAGGTAGTGCCGCTTCAACTCATCAATGGTAACCATACATGCCTCCTCGTGGGAATGGTGCCGCCAGTATACGGTCATCGGGGATCATTTGCAATTTCTCAACACACTGTGGTAAAAATGACTATCTCATTGAGGAGGCCCCTTGGAACGTGTAACCCTCGACGGCATTTCCCTGTCACTGGCCCACCCGGCCAACCTGTCATTGCGCTGGATCGGCCAGCATGAAATTCTCCAGCAGCTCCTTGCCGCCTGGATGGTCATCGACGAGCGGGACATCCCCTTCAACCCGCGGCTCATCGGCAAACCGGGCGTCGGCAAGACCACCCTGGCCTACGCGGCCGCCAGGAAACTCGGCCGGGACGTCTACCTGTTCCAGGCGACCATGGATACCCGGCCGGAAGACCTGATCATCACCCCGGTCATCGGTCCGGATAATCGTATCCAGTATGCCGCTTCTTCCCTGGTCACCGCCATGCTCAAGGGCGGCGTACTGATCCTCGACGAAGGGAATCGCATGAGTGAAAAGGCCTGGGCGTCCCTGGCGCCGCTCCTGGATGACCGGCGCTACGTGGAATCGATCATTACCGGGCTGGCCATTCCCGCCCATCGGGATTTTCGCATTGTCGTCACCATGAACGAAGATGCGTCCACCTTTGAAATTCCTGAATATATCCATTCACGCCTGCAGCCGCAGATCTATATCGATTTCCCCGAAGCAGACGAAGAGTTGCTCATCCTGCGGGAAAATCTGCCCTTCGCTGACGACGCCATTCTCCGGTATGTGGTGAATTTTCTCCAGCGGGCCCACGCCGCCGATGAGCTGTACACGGTGCGCGACGGCATCAACATCGCCCGCTATGCCCTGAAAATGCAGAAAGCCGGCGGCGACCCGGTGGAACTGCTGTCCCTGGCCTTGGTCCGCATTCTGGGGGATGAAGCGCTGCACTATCTGAACCAGGATTGAACCGCAGAAGAGGCACGACTCAACGCACTACCCGGGGAGGTTTCATGACCAGAAGCAGTGTGATTCGGATACTGGGGGCCCTGGCGGGAGTGGTACTGCTGTCCCTGCCGGTGCAGGCAGAGTTGTACCAGTACGAAGATGATCGGGGAACCGTGCACTTTGTGGATGATCCGGGCAGGATCCCCCGGAAATACCAGAAACGGCAGAAAACCCGCGCCATGGAAATGGGCAGCGGAGCAGGAAAAGTAACCAGGGTGACCATCACCGGGAACAGGGTTTTGGTGCCGGTGACCATCGGCTACCGGGGCAAGGAGACAACGGCCCAGTTCATCCTGGATACGGGGGCCTCGGGCAGCACCATCAGCCCGATGCTTGCCAGACAGCTCAGCGTGGACACTGCAACTGCCCGTCAGGGAATTGCCCGCGGTGTCGGCGGCAGTGTCCACCTGGTCCTGCGTACCCGTCTGGATTACCTGGCTGTGGGGCCGAACAGGAAAACCGACGTGGAGGTGAGCGTCATTGAAAGCACCCAGGCCGATGGGTTGCTGGGCATGGATTTCCTGCGAGGACGCCGCTACCACATCGACTTCAATGACAGCACCGTCATCTGGGACTAACCACCTCCCCTGCGAATTGAAAACCGCCAAGCTCCCATACGCAACTTCGGGGGAAACGAATTACTGATTTGCCGACTCCCCGGCCGGAACGCTCCGCTCAAGGGCTTCCGCCGGTTCAGCCGGAACGCTTCCTTCCGGCACCGCCGGTTCAGCACTCTGTTCAGCCGGCGTCAAGGCTGAATCGACCGGATCCGGGACCGACACCCCGCTCATGGTCGAAAAAACAGTTTCTTCTTCGAGACTCTGATCGACCTTCCGCTGCAGACCGGCGATGTTCGGCTCCTGGGACCGTGCCAACTGGTACTCGGCAGCCGAAAGCACACCCTTCTGTCGCAACAACCGGAGAATCATGTCCGAGCGTCGAACCACCTTGCCCAGATTGCGGTAGGGATTGTAGGCGACCCGTGGGCCGGGGAGCATTGCCGCCAGAAAGGCGCACTCCCGAGGAGTGAGGGCCGAGGCCGGTTTATTGAAATAATACTGGGCGCCATGACCGATGCCATACACCAGGGGACCCAACTCCACAACATTCAGGTACAGCTCGAGAATCCGGTCTTTGGTCAACGCCTCTTCCATGCGCCGGGCGAGAATTACTTCCTTGATCTTGCGATTAATACTCTTTTCCCGGGAAAGAAAGATATTTTTTGCCGTCTGCTGGGTAATGGTCGAAGCGCCGCGCGCCAGTTTCTTCTTTTCCAGATCATACTTGATGGCATTTTTAATCGCCTTGATGTCGATCCCTTCGTGTCGGTAAAACTTATCATCCTCAGCAACGATAACCGCCCATTTCATCTCCGGCGGTATTGCCGCGGACGGCGTCCAGTAGCGATTTTTCGGTCCGACTACCAGGGGATGACTGGTACCCTTCCAGTCTTTAACCCGGATTGTCATGTTATTTCGCCGGTTTTTCAGAGCATCCACATCCGGTAGAAAAGCCAGGGACACGCCGATATACGCAGCATAGAGAACCAGTACACCAAGGCTGATGTACACTATTTTCTTTACGGAGAACTTCCTCAGTTTCACGTGGCGCCTCTTCACATCACGAATTCTTATCGGTATCGACTGACTTTTTTCTCGATCGGCGGCCCTTTGCAACCGTCTTTGCCATGCTCACCGCCATACGCACCGCCGCCGCCATGCTCAGGGGGGATGCGCTGCCGGTGCCGGCCAGGTCGTAGGCAGTACCATGGTCAACGGAAGTCCTGATGATGGGCAACCCAAGGGTAACGTTGACGCCATCGTCAAAATGGAGCAGCTTGAGGGGGATAAGACCCTGATCGTGATACATGCAGACCACGCCGTCGTAGTCCCCCTGGGCCGCAAAATGAAAGAGCATGTCAGCAGAAAAGGGGCCCCGGGCGTCGATCCCCTCGGCTCGGGCTGCTTCGACAGCCGGCTTGATAAAACGTCGCTCCTCATCACCGAACAGCCCCTTCTCACCGCAATGAGGGTTGAGGGCAAGCACAGCTAATCGGGGATTCTTACGGAAATAGGTGTGCAGGCTGCGGTGGGTGGTACGAATGGTGGTCAGCACCCGGTCAAAGGTTATCAGCCGCGGGACATCGGCAATGGCTTCATGGATAGTGACCAGGGTCACCCGTAAACGATCGCCGGCCAGCATCATCACATAGTCTGTGCACTCGGTCAGTTCGGCGACCAGCTCCGTATGGCCGGGGTAGTAGTGGCCGGCCCGGTTCATGGCTTCCTTGCTGATGGGCGCATTGACCACGGCTGCCGCCTCACCGCTCTGGCAAAGGCGTACCGCTTCGGTGATATACCGGTACATGGCATCACCGGCATCGGAAGACGGTCCGCCATATTCCATGTCGGTAGGCTCCAGACGGGAAAGGGCGCGGAGAAACAGCACCCCGCCGGCATCCTTGGGTGGCAACCCTTCGGGCAGCAGTTCCAGACGGAGCGGCACCCCGGTAACTGCCAGCGCCCGCTCCATGGCGGCCGCATCACCGAACACCAACGGCCGGCAAATCTCCCGAATTTCCGGGGTCGCCAGTGCCATGGCAATTATTTCCGGACCGACGCCGGAAGGATCACCCATGGTAATGGCGATTACAGGCTTAGTCATGTTTACAGTCTCCCTTGTGCGCCAGTGTATAGCATCGTGACGGCATTATTGCCAGAAAAAGTACCGATATTCGGACCGGTACCGATAAGGATCATTGGGCAAGGTATTGACTCGCGGCGGCCAGCAGGTGTATAGAACGTCCCAGCAGCCCATGCATTCCTTGCACATCCCTACACACTGCAGGTTCAACCATGAGTTACCCCATTATTCTCCTTACCATCCTCGCCCTGCTCCTGTCACCAGCCAGCAGCAGTGCCCAGCGTACACTGCCCGTGGATGGCGGCCGGATCACTTCGCCGGTCGGTTGGCGCGTTGACCCCTTCGGTAGCGGCCGGATGGTATATCACCGGGGCACCGATATCGCCGTCTCCGAAGGGACCCCCGTCCATGCCGTAGGCAAAGGCACCGTGTTTTTTGCCGGGCCCTACAAAGGGTATGGCAACCTGGTGGCAATCAACCACGGCAACGGCTCCATGAGCCTCTACGGCCATAACTCGGTGCTGAAAGTATCGCCGGGCGACCGGGTAGACGACTCGACCGTCATCGCCCTGTCCGGCAATACCGGCCGCTCGACCGGCCCCCATGTCCACTACGAAATCCGCCAGATTGCCGACTACAACAGGGATCGGCAGGCACGGCTGAACAAGGATTTGAAAGCCGCCGTTGCAACATCGATCCACTCCCTGGTGGAAGGGCTGGTCAACGGCCAGGGCGGTGACGGCGAACTGCAGCTTCCAGACGATATCGACGAATGAACGGTCATAATGTCCGCCCGGAACCCTCAGCGGGCAACCAAACCGAGTATCAGGTGCAGATAGCAGGCAAAATCACCAATTTCCTTGCGGTCGCCTCCCAACTCACGCCGCCAGGCAGTGTCCTCCCGCTCCGCAGCCATGGCACGCGCCATCAGGTCACAGGCCTCGATAAAGGCATCATGAGCCCCGGCCCGTTCGCCATCCATGGCCAGCCGCTCCCCGGGTGCAGCCAGCTGCCAGCGAGCCCGCAGATTGGCGTAGACCACCGCCTTGCGGAACAACTCCAGGCGGGGCGCCAGCAAGCGCGAACCCCCAAGAGCACTGGCAATCTCCGTCGCCTTTCCCCAATCCATATGCTCGACCTCCCGGCATGAAAGCTCCCTTATACGCTACTCCGCCGCAAAGCTAAAGGGTGTTTTTATTGTCCACCAGATCAGTCAGCATTTTCGGCGCAACCGGATAACGGCACGCCGCCCGCTGTTGCGCAGCCGGGAAAATGCTTTACCATTGCCATAGCAGCGCGGTATGCTGACCCATGTCGCTATACGCTTCGAAGCCATAAGGAGAACAGCCGTCATGACCAACCCCATCGACGCTTTAACCGTCAACACCATTCGCACCCTGGCCATGGATGCGGTGCAACGGGCCAATTCCGGTCACCCGGGAACTCCCATGGCCCTGGCGCCAGTCGCCTACGTCCTATGGGATCGGGTCATGGCCTATAATCCACGCAATCCGGCCTGGATCGACCGGGACCGTTTTGTCCTCTCCGTCGGCCACGCCTCCATGCTGCTCTACGCCATGCTCCACCTCACCGGCTACGATCTTTCTCTGGACGATCTGCGCGACTTCCGCCAGTGGGGCAGCCGCACCCCCGGCCACCCTGAGTACGGCCACACCCCCGGCGTGGAAACCACCACCGGCCCCCTGGGCCAGGGGATCATGAACGCCGTGGGCATGGCCATGGCCGAAGCGCACCTGGCCACCGTCTACAACCGGCCCGGCCATACAATCATCAACCACTGCACCTATGCCCTCTGCGGCGACGGCGATCTCATGGAAGGGGTTTCCCACGAGGCTGCATCCCTGGCCGGCCACCTGGGGCTGGGCAAGCTGATCTGCCTCTTTGACGACAACCGCATTACCATCGAGGGCAGCACCGCGCTCTCCTGTTCCGATGATGCCGTCGGCCGCTTCAGGGCCTATGGCTGGCACGTGCTGAATCTGGGCGATGCGGCCGATGATCTCGAAGCCCTGGCAACGGCCCTGGCAACGGCCAAGGCCGAGACGGAGCGCCCCTCACTGATCATCGTCCGCTCCCACATCGGTTTCGGCTCACCCAACCGGCAGGATACGGCATCGGCCCACGGCGAACCCCTGGGTGAAGAGGAAATCCGTCTGACCAAGCGCGCCTACGGCTGGCCGGAGGACGCGCGGTTCCTCGTCCCCGACCAGGTCCGGGAACATCTCGGCCGGGCCGTACCCCGGGGACAGCAGCTTGAGGAAGACTGGAACAGCCGCTTTGCCGCCTACCGGCAGGCCTGTCCCGACCTTGCCGACCAGCTTCTTGCCGCCCTGGCCGGTGATCTGCCCCCCGACTGGGATCGGGACATCCCGACGTTTACGCCGGATCAGCCCGCCATCGCCACCCGCACCGCTTCGGGAACGGTTCTCAACGCCATCGCCACCAGGGTGCCCTGGCTGGTGGGCGGCAGCGCCGACCTGTCCCCGTCCACAAAGACCCTCATCGCCGGCAGCGGGTACCTGGCCAAAGGGAACTTCGGCGAACGGAACATTGCCTGGGGAATCCGCGAACACGCCATGTGCGCCTGTGCGTCGGGAATGGCGCTCCATGGCGGCGTGCGCCCCTTCGGCGCCACCTTCTTCGTGTTCAGCGACTATGCACGTCCGGCCATCCGCCTTGCCGCTTTGATGGGCCTGCCGGTCATCTACGTCATGACCCATGACTCCATCGGTGTCGGCGAAGATGGTCCGACCCATCAGCCCGTGGAACATCTTGCGTCATTGCGCGCCATGCCCAACCTGTACATCATCCGTCCGGCGGACGCCAACGAGACCGCCGGCGCCTGGCGGGCCGCCCTGGAGCGGCACAGCGGCCCGACCATGCTGGTGCTGACCCGCCAGAACCTGCCGATCCAGAAAGCAAACGGCACGGCGCCCGCCGAGGGGACGGCAAAGGGTGGCTATATCCTTTCCCGGGAAAAAGGGCCGCGGCTCGACCTGATCCTCATGGCGAGCGGCTCCGAAGTTCAGCTCATCAGGCTGGCCCAGGACGCTCTTGCCGCCGCAAACATTGCCGCCCGGGTGGTGAGCATGCCCTGTTGGGAACTGTTCCGTGCCCAGCCGGCCGAATATCGGGATGCAGTGCTGCCGCCGGGGATCACTAGCCGACTGGCCGTGGAGGCCGGTTCGTCCTTCGGCTGGCGGGAATGGGTCGGCGACCGGGGTGCCGTGATTGCCCTGGACCGGTTCGGCGCCAGCGCACCGGCCAATGAATTGTTCAAACAATTCGGCTTCACCGTGGAAACCGTGGTTACCATGGCCCGAAAACTGGTTTCAGCTCCGCAACCGTAGGGGGGAGACCCCTGCGGCTGCCCATCAGGAGAGCTAACCCTCGGGTTCGCCTCTACACAACTGCCGCCATGCCCCTCGATAGCTATCGCAACAAGCGTGATTTCAGCCGGACTCCGGAACCGTCCGGGCACGCCGGACCCGATGACGGCCACCGTAGCGCAGCCCGTGCCTTCGTCATCCAGAAGCATGCGGCCCGTACTCTGCACTACGACCTGCGCCTGGAAGATGCCGGCGCTTTGAAAAGCTGGGCCGTGCCCAAGGGGCCAAGCCTCGACCCGGCCAGGAAACATCTGGCTGTAGCGGTGGAAGATCACCCCCTGGAGTACGGTGAATTCGAGGGGCGTATTCCCGAGGGAGCATACGGGGCCGGGGTCGTGATCGTCTGGGACCGGGGCACCTTTGAGCCGATTGGTGATGGTGAAACCTTCGCTGAGATGCTCGCCCGGGGCACCGCCAGGTTCCGCCTCTCCGGTAAGAAACTCCGTGGCGGCTTTACTTTGGTCCGCACCCGCTGGGGCGGCAAGGACACTAACTGGCTGCTCATCAAGGAAAAGGACGACGAAGCCCGTCCCGGTTATGACGTAACCGGGGACGAACCGTGCTCCGTTGTTTCGGGGCGGGATGTGGACGACGTGCCGTGACCGGCTTTCGGGGAAATATCCGTAAGCTCTATGCATTTGCCTTTCTGCAGCGGATGCTGTTCCCCATGGCGATCATCACCCTGTTCTGGAAGGACCACATCGGTCTGAGTCTGACCGAGATCCTCCTGTTGCAGAGTATCTTCTCCGCTGCCACCGTGCTCCTCGAATACCCCTCCGGCTACCTGAGCGACCGCCTCGGCTATCGCACCGCCCTGACCGTAGCCAGCGTCATCGGCATCCTCGGCTGGGGACTGTACACCATCGCCAACTCCTTCGGCGACGTCCTGGTCGCGGAAATACTGCTCGGCATCTCCCTGTCCTTCATCAGCGGCTCGGACAGTGCCATCCTTTTTGAAACCCTGCGCGAGGAAAAGGACGAGAATCGCTACGCCCGCTTCGAAGGGCGCATGGACGGCTTTTCCCAGACCGGCGAAGCGGTCGGCGCCCTTTTTGCCGGCCTCCTGTATGCCTCGTTCCCGCTGCTGCCCTT
>CAYSWG010000034.1:7605-15345 GCA_964434465.1 uncultured Geobacteraceae bacterium | reverse complement strand
AATGTTTCAGCAGACATCAGCACTATTACAGGCCAATGAAAAATTGATTGCAACACGCGATAGTTTGTTACCCCGCCTCATTTCCGGCAAACTGTCCGTCGAAAACCTGGACATACAATTTCCAACCAGCATGAAGGACGAAGTCACGAGCTAAAGGAATCCGCCCATGCCGAACTTCATCTCCGAAGATGCCATTGAACAGGCCATCCTGAAACGGCTGAAAGAGCAGTTGGGTTATGACCTGCTCAACTGCCACACCAGCGATGCGGATGACCTGAACGACCGCTCGGGGCGGGGTGACAAACGTGAAGTGATCTTGATAGAACGGCTGAAAGAGGCGGCGTTGCGGCTCAATTCCGGCATTCCGGAAACGGCCATCGACGATGCGCTGGCGCGACTGACCGACAAGCGCCACGCCATGTCCCCCATTGCCGCCAACCGCGAAATTGACGGCCTGCTCCGCGATGGCATCCCGGTGGAGTTTGAAAACGCCCAGGGCCAACCACAACATGAACGGGTCCGGGTGATCGACTTTGATCCTGCCTCAGAGGGAAACCGGTTCCTCGCCGTCTCCCAGCTCTGGATCAAGGGAGAACGGGGTTACCGGCGGCCCGATATCCTGCTTTACGTCAACGGCATCCCCCTGGTATTCATCGAACTGAAAAACTCTAACGTCAAACTGCGCACTGCCTACGACGACAACCTCACCAATTACCGCAAGGAAATCCCCCAGCTCTTCCTGTTCAATGCCTTCTGTATCCTCTCCAATGCCATCGAAACGAAAGTAGGCAGTGTCACTGCCGGGTGGGAATTTTTCTTCAACTGGTTACGTGTGGATGATGAGAAAGAAAAAATCGATCGCGAGCGTATCAGAAAAGACGGCACCAGCCTGGAACTGGCCGTGGCCGGTGTCTGTGCTCCGAACAAACTCCTGGACTACCTGGAAAACTTCATCATTTACCACAAGGAAACCGACAAGATCATCGGCCAGAACCACCAGTTCATCGGTGTCAATAACGCTTTTGATGTGTTCCGGGAGCGCGGCGCCAAGCAGGGAAAGCTGGGCGTTTTCTGGCATACCCAGGGCTCGGGCAAGAGCTTTTCCATGATTTTTTATGTCCGCAAGATCTTCCGCAAGCTGACCGGCAATTTTACCTTTGTGGTCATCACCGACCGGGAAGACCTGGACGGCCAGATTTACCGGAACTTCCTCAACACCTGCACCGTGCAGAAGCACGAGGCGGCCCGACCGAAAAACAGCGAAGAGATGCGCAAGTTTCTCGGGCAGAACAAGCGGCTGGTCTTTACCCTGATCCAGAAGTTCCGCTACGACAAGGGGAAGGACTACCCGATCCTGTCCGAACGGAACGACATCGTGGTGATTGTGGACGAGGCCCATCGCACCCAGTACCGCACCTTTGCCGAGAATATGCGCCAGGGGGTGCCCAAGGCGCAGTTTCTGGCGTTTACCGGCACGCCGCTCCTGGGACGCGAGCGCAAGACCAATGCCTGGTTCGGTGATTACGTTAGTGAGTACAACTTCCAGCAGTCCATGGATGAAGGGGCCACGGTTCCGCTTTTTTACGAGAAGCGGGTGCCGGAGGTGCTGATCCAGAACGAAGCGCTGAGTGAAGAGTTTTACGAAATCCTCGAGGATGAAAACCTGGACGAGGCCCAGCAGGCCAAGCTGGAGAAGAAGTTTTCTCAGGAAATCGAGGTTATCAAGCGGGATGATCGGCTTGAAATCATCGCCAGGGATATTGCCTATCACTTCCCCCGGCGTGGCTATCTTGGCAAGGCGATGGTTATTGCGGTGGACAAGTTCACTGCCGTAAAAATGTATGACAAGGTACGGCACCACTGGAAGGAAGAGAAGAAGCGGCTGCAGGGGGTCATCAAGAAATCTGTCAACGACATTGAAAAGGATCGCCTGAAGCGGATTGTCGAATATATGCGTACAGTGCAGATGGCGGTAATTATCAGCGAAGAGGCTGGCGAAGAAGAGAAGTTCACGGCCCAGAAACTGGATGTGAAGCCGCACCGGGAGCGGATGGGCAAGCTGGACGCGCACGGTCATGACGTGGAGTATAACTTCAAGGACCCGGCCCACCCGCTGCAGTTGGTCTTTGTCTGCGCCATGTGGTTGACCGGATTCGACGCACCGACAGTCTCGACCCTGTATCTGGACAAGCCGATGAAAGATCATACCCTGATGCAGACCATTGCCCGCGCAAACCGGGTCACCTCCTGGCAGATAAACGGCGTGACCAAGGGCAACGGCGAGATCGTCGATTACTACAACGTCTTCCGCAACATGAAGAAGGCGCTGAAGGATTATGCCCAGGGTCAGGAGGGGCTGGACAAGCCGCCCGTGCAGGAGAAGAAGGAACTATTCCGGTTGTTGGACGAAGCCATTGTGCAGGGGCTGACTTTCTGCCGTGAACGGGAAATTGATCTGACGGGAGTCATGGATGAGCGGGATGTCTTCAAGAATATCGGCCAGTTCAATCAATTTGCCGACACCCTGTTGGGTAACGAGGAATGGCGCAAGTCATTCAATGTTTATGAGAATACCATTACCTCGTTGTATGAAGCATCCAAACCCGAGATACTGGGTAAGCCTGTGGTGCGCCAGGTTGCCGTATTCAAGTATTTGCGCGGCGTTATCGACGGTATCATTGAGCAGACGGATATCGACAAGGTCAGTATCCGGATTGGCGAGTTGCTGGATGAAAGCATCATCGTCGAAAATACGGATAAGTTTATAACTGGCGACCATAAGCCCGAGTTTCGGATCATTGCGAAAGGAAAGAAGTGGGATCTTAGCAAGATTGATTTCGAGAAGCTGCGGGAAGACTTCAAAACAGCGCACTACAAAAATATTGAAATTACCGACCTGAGGGCTTTCGTGCAGAATAAGCTGGAGCAAATGCTTCAACAGAATGTAACCCGTACTGATTTTGCTCAGCGGCTGCAACAGATTATCGATACGTACAACGCCGGTGGTACAACAAACGAAAACTATTTCGAAGAACTGGTCAAATATACCCAGGATATGCAGGCAGAATTTGAGCGGGCAGCCAGGGAGGGCATGACCGAGGATGAGCTGGAGCTGTTTGACCTATTGAAGAAAGACACAATGACCAAGGAAGAGGAAAAGAAGGTCAAACTGGCGGCAAAGGCGCTGTTGAAACGTTTGAAAGAGGGGCAGCCAAAAGTGTTGGTGCAGGACTGGTTTAAAGATAATCAGTCGCAACTGCGCGTTCGGACGACTGTGGAAAGGATTTTGGACGAAAAGCTTCCCGAAAGCTATACACGGGTGCTCTTCAAAAAGAAGTGCGACGCCGTTTTCGATGCAATGCTGAACTACGCCAGCCATGGGCAGAAGTGGGCTGTGTAAAATTAGCCTAGTCATTCATTTTCAGGGGAGATCCTGGACTAATTAACACCCCATACCCAGGCCGCATTAAGTACTACGAGAATTACCACACGAAAGGGAAGATGAAACATATGTCTCAGACGTCCAGGGCCCCATTCAGGGAGCTTTTTGGTTGGGCAATGTTTGACTTTGCCAACTCATCATATACCACGGTAATAATAACTGTCGTATTCAGCATACTCTTCCCGCGCATTATTGTCGGTGACGCCCCTGACTTCCGCATGGGCAACCTTCTCTGGAGCATCGCCCTTTCCGTGAGTTATCTTGTTGTCCTGGCCTCATCCCCGTTGCTCGGGGCGATAATGGATTTTACCGGTGCAAAGAAGAAGTTCCTTTTCGCCAGCTATGTGCTTACGGTCTCAGCAACTGCCTCTCTTTATTTTGTAAAACCCGGATATATCTTCCTCGGTATGATCCTTCTTATCCTCTCCAACATCGGTTTTTCGTATGGGGAGGCATTTATTGCCAGCTTTCTTCCGGGTCTTGGCCCGGCCAAAGACCTGGGCAGGATATCCGGCTATGCATGGGGCCTGGGCTATTTCGGGGGGCTAGCCTCAACGGCGCTTGTAATTTTTTGGCTCGATGCCGGAGTGTATACCCTTGATAATTTTGACAACCTTCGCCTTGTCGGACCCGTAACAGGGCTGTTTTTCCTTCTGGCGGCAATCCCGACATTCATATGGGTAACAAACAGGACAACGCCACACGCTCTTCCCCATGGGGAATCATTTTTTTCCGTAGGATTCAAAAGGCTACGAAAGACCTTTGCAGAGATCAGGGACTTCAGGGATCTTGTCATCCTGCTGGTATCCTTCTTTTTCGCCTATGCAGGGCTCTCTATTGTCATATCATTCACCTTTATCTATGGCGACCAGATAGTACGGTGGTCAGCCACGACACAGACCCTCATGTTTGTCATAACCCAGCTAACCGCTGCCGGCGGGGCTTTTCTGTTTGGCTATATTCAGGACCGATGGGGAGCAAAAAGGACCTTCATCATCACCCTCCTGCTCTGGTTTATTACCATCATTCTGATTTATGGAGTAGTTGAGATTACCCGGTTCATCAACGTCCATTCCGGCATAGCCATCACAACAGAACAGCTGTTTCTGATTACCGGCTCAATTGCAGGGCTTGGGCTCGGGTCAACGCAATCCGCATGCAGGGCAATGGTGGGTATGTTTTCACCGGGCACAAAGGCCGGAGAGTTCTTCGGGCTGTGGAGCTTTTCAAACCGGTTGGCCGCGATTCTGGGGCTGTTAAGCCTGGGTATTCTCCAGAATCTCTTCGGTCTCAGAAATGCCATACTGGTCTGCTCTATCTTTTTTTTGACGGCGGTTCTTATTGCTCTCTTTGTAAACGAAGCAAGAGGCAGGGAAATGGCCCTGAAGCATGCAGGGGAATAGTGGTGGCTTCCCGGATTCAGGAGCAGCAGATTCTCCAACCTTGCCTCGGGTGAGGCGACAGCACCCTCGCTGACTGGCCCCGTGGGTACCGCCTGGCGCCCCGTTGTTTGCTCTGTTGCCGCACCATCACCCGCAATATGGTGACAGTCGGGCAACAGTAGGGTTACCGTTTCCTGGCACGGTGGCCGGTCGCCTCCTCAACTCTTTTTTTTCCCGGCAAACTATGCTACATATCGAAGTCGATTATCACAAGATCTTAGTATCAGGGAGGATTTCATGAAGAAGGATATTCTGGAAAAAGGCGCCATCCTGCAGCGCGACAAGGAAACCTATGCCATTGCCCCGCACATTCCCGGCGGCATTACCGATACGGCAACTCTCCGCAAGATCTGTGATGCGGCAGACAAGTACAAGGCACAGGCCGTAAAACTTACTTCGGCCCAGCGCATTGCCCTGGTCGGTATCAAGGAAGAAGATCTTGACGCCATCTGGGCCGATCTCGACCAGATGCCCGGCGCAGCCATCGGCCTTTGTGTGCGCAGCGTGAAGATCTGTCCCGGCACCACCTTCTGCAAGCGGGGCGTCATGGACTCGGTCGGACTCGGCCTGAAGGTTGATGCCATCTACCATGCCATGGAACTGCCCAACAAAATGAAGCTGGGTGTTGCCGGCTGCATGTTGTCCTGCTCGGAAGTGTGGGTGAAGGACATCGGCGTCATGGGCACCCCCAAGGGCTGGAAAATCATCGTGGGTGGCAATTCCGGCATGCGACCGCGCATCGGTGACGTGCTGGTGGAAGACATCGCCACTGATGAGGAAGTACTCGAAATCATGGCTAAAATTGTGAATTTCTACAAGAACTGCGGCAAGAAGGAGCGCATGAGCCGCATCGTCGACCAGATGGGCCTCGAGGAATTCAAGAAGGCTGTGCTCGGCTGACAGCACTTTCCCGTCACCGTGCTCATCAGGGCGATACCGGATCAACGCGGTATCGCCTTTTTTTGTGCCATCTGGAAAACGGCGGCGGGATCCACCAAAGCGTATGACTATGACTGATTCGTTACTGCTCGTGGTGCAATGGAGCATCAACCGCCGATAGCGTTTGAGTCCACCGTGGCTTCAGCAAAGGCGGTTATGTTGATCGGCTGAAGCGAACGGAGTCCGGAGCAACAGAGGCAGGCCTTCCGGAGGGAACGAAGGATGACGGCTGCTACCGAATAATTGTTCATTGTTTCAATTGGTTATGAGTTTCTACCCTGTAAAGCGGGTAGTTGCCAGCCCGATTTCGACTGGTATAGTTGAAAGGCATACCACCGAAGAAGGAGGCCCTTTAGCAATGCTGTCCGGCATTTTCCATATCTCTCTGGTCATGCTCGCCTACATGACCGGCTGGTTCCTCCTGGCCATGCTGCGCAGGCGCAACGACCTGGCTGACGTTGCCTGGGGTATCGGCTTCATCGTTGTTGCCGGCACCTCCCTGCTCCTGGCAGAGGCACCCTCCGGTCGCGGCATCCTGGTCTTCTGCTGCGTGCTGCTCTGGGGAGTACGCCTGGCACTGCACATCGGCCTGCGCAACCGGGGCAAGGGGGAAGATCATCGCTATCGCCAATGGCGGGAAGAGTGGGGTGAGCATTTTGTCATTCGCTCCTACCTGCAGGTGTTCCTCCTTCAGGGAGTGCTCCTCCTGCTTGTGGCGGCGCCGGTGATCCTCGTTACCGGCAGCCGCGGTCCTGCCCTGGATTACGCGGTACTGCCCGGTCTTGCAGTGTGGTTGTTCGGCTTTCTTTTCGAGGCAGTGGGCGACTACCAGCTGGTCTGCTTCAAGCGGCGGCCGGAAAGCAAGGAGCGCATCATGCGCTACGGCCTTTGGCGCTATACCCGCCATCCCAACTATTTCGGCGAGGTGACCCTCTGGTGGGGCATCTGGCTCATGGCTCTGCCGGTACCCGGTGGCTGGCTGTCCATTATCGGTCCATTAACCATTACCTTCCTGATTCTCAAGGTTTCCGGCATTCCCCTCCTGGAACGGAAGTACCAGGGCAACCCGGAATTCGAGGCGTACAAACGGCAGACCAGCGCCTTCTGGCCCCTGCCCCCCAAGGAGTAGCCATGTTCCACCTGCTGAAAGTCTACCTGCTGCTCATCCCCCTGTTCCTGATCATCGACTACCTGTGGCTCGGACGCATCATGGGCAATTTCTACCAGCGGGAACTGGGCGTTCTCGCCCGTCGCTCCGGCGACACCCTGGCGCCGGTGCTCTGGGCGGCGGGCATCGTCTATCTCCTCATCCCCCTTGGCATCATCCTCTTCGCCCTGCCCCGGGTCTCGCCCACCTGCCCCTGGCTCTCTGCGCTGGGCTGGGGATTCCTCTATGGCGCCACCCTGTACGGCGTCTATGACATGACCAATTATTCACTGGTGGAAAAGTGGTCGCTGCGCATGTCAGTGGTTGATATCTGCTGGGGCGGCACCATCTGTGCCCTTGCCACCTGCCTGGCCGTCTGGCTTGACCGGGTGCTGGCCTGACCGCTCCGGAAAGGATATATTGCCGTGGCTTCACCCCGCATTCTGCTCACAACCGTCACCCGGCCCTTCGGCGGCCCCGGCGAAGGGGATTCGGTGGCCGCCGAACTGTTCGATGCCCAGGTAACCCGTGCCCAGGGCATCTTCAGCCTGCGCCAGGTGATTCGCTGCTGGGGGCTGGATTACATCGCTGAAAACATTTCTGCCGAAACGGTGGTACTCCACTACCCCTCACGGCGGGAACTGCGCCGGGAACTGCGCGCCGCGTCCTTCGATTATGTGGGTATCAATTTTGTCGTCGCCACTTTTCATAAGCTTGCTCCCATGGTCGGCCTGATCCGCCGCCATGCACCACAGGCAAAAATAATCCTT
>CAYSWG010000034.1:0-7595 GCA_964434465.1 uncultured Geobacteraceae bacterium | reverse complement strand
GACGGTGCTGGACGACACCCTGCTGGCTCCCCTGGCCGACCAGATCTGCCGGGAAGAAGGCATCGGCTACATGCGCCGCCTGCTGGGCGAAGATCCCGACCGGCCCATCAGGCATCCTTATGCGCCGATACCGGCGCCCCGGGTCTACTCCGTTCCCCTGAAGACCAAGGTGGCCCACGTGACAGGCGGACTGGGCTGCCCCAATGGCTGCGACTTCTGCTGTACCTCCCATTTTTTCCGACGCCGCTATCTCCCCTTCACCCGCAGCGGCCAGGAACTCCACAACACCCTGCGGCAAATGGAGCGGGCAGCGGAACAGGCCGGAGAAACCCTGAGCGGTTTCATTCTCATCGACGAGGATTTTTTCATGCAGGAGCAGCGGGCCCGGGAGTTCCTCCACTGCGTGCGCCGTTCAGGACGGTCCGTACCACTCATGGGTTTCGGCAGTATCCGCGGCCTGTCCCGATTTACGGCCGACGAGGTTGCCGAAATGGGCTTCGATACCCTCTGGATCGCCTTCGAAAGCCCGGAAGCAGACTATGAGAAGCTGAAGGGCACCGATCCGGAACAGCTCTATGGCGAACTTCGCTCCCGGGGTATCGCCGTGCTTTCCTCCATGATCATCGGCTTTCCCGATCAGGATCGGCGGCGCATCAACCGGGAGTTTGACCAGCTCATGGCCCTGCAGCCCGCGCTCTGCCAGTTCCTCATCTACTTCGCCTTTCCCGGCACCCCCCTGCACGAACGGGTGCTGGCCAGCGACCAGTTCCTGCCCGCCTACCGGGACAACCCCGATTACCGCCGCTGGGACGGTTTTTCCAGTCATCTGCACCACCAGCATTTCAAACCGGAAGAACTGGAGGCGCTGCAGCAGGAACTCTTTCAGGAGGACTTTAATCGCCTGGGGCCATCCCTGGTACGGGTGTTGCGGGTCTGGTTCGACGGCTGGCGAAACCTGCAGCGCTCACCCAACCCGCTGCTGCGGGAACGGGCCCGGCAAATGGGCGAATACCTGCGCCAGGCGCGCCACGGGCTTCTGCCGGCAGCGCTGTTCGGACCGAACCGGCAGCGCCGCGCCGAGGCGCGCCACTTGCTGGCGGAACTGGACGATGCATGGGGCACCGGTCCGGCAACAGCCCTGCAACGGGGAGCAGCGGTCCTGCTGGCTGCCTGGACCTGGCTGCGCGGCCGCATCCCCCTGCCCCGGCAGCCCCGCCTGCTGCGGGTCGTCTACCACGGGGCACCGGCAAGTGCTGAAGCGTTCTGTCCTGAACGGCACTGTCCGAAACAGGCAGCGCAGAAAACGGCAGGCACTCCAGCCCAGTCTACGGAGGAAGCAGCATGAACATCGCCATCATCGGCAGCGGCGTTTCCGGCATGGTGACCGCCTATCTGCTGCACCGCGCCCACCAGATCACCCTCTTCGAGGCTGAGGACCGCTACGGCGGCCATGTGAGGACCTTCGACGTGGCCCAGGACGGCAGGTCCTTTGCCGTGGACACCGGGTTCATCGTCTTCAATGAAACCACCTATCCCAACTTCACCAGCCTGCTCAAACAGCTGCAGGTACCGTGGCAGCCTAGCGACATGAGTTTCGGCCTTTCCTGCGCCCGGACCGGCCTTGAGTATGCCGCCACATCGGTCGACACCCTCTTCGCCCAGCGGCGCAACCTGCTGAGACCGGCTTTCTGGCGAATGATCGCCGATATTCTCCGCTTCCGTCGGGAGTCGGCTGAACTGCTTGTCCCGGGCAATGAAGCGATCACTCTGGGCGATTACCTGAAGCGCCACGGCTATGCACGGATGTTTACCGAATACTTCATTATCCCCATGGGAGCCGCCATCTGGTCGGCATCCCCCCGGGACTTCCTTGACTTTCCGGCCGCCATGTTCGTTCGCTTTTTCACCAATCACGGCTTCCTCAAGGTTGTCGGCCAGCCCCGCTGGCTGGTGGTGCAGGGTGGCAGCAACCGCTATGCGGAACGGTTGACCGCCGGCTTCCGGGACCGCATCCGTTGCAGCACACCCATCCGCAGCATCAGTCGCTTCCCGGATCATGTTCTGGTGCAGCCGGTCTCCGGACCGGCGGAACGGTTCGACCAGGTAGTCATAGCCTGCCACAGCGATCAGGCTCTGGCCCTGCTGGCCGATCCTGCACCGGCGGAACAGGAAATCCTCGGCGCCATCCCCTATCAGGAGAACCTGACCCTGCTCCACACGGACGAAAACCTGCTGCCCCGCAATCGGCGCGCCCGGGCCAGCTGGAACTACCACATCCCCGCGGACGATCAGCAGCGCGTTGCCCTGACCTACAGCATGAACCGCCTCCAGTCCCTGCAGGCGCCGGTGGAATTCTGTGTCACCCTGAACCGGGCCGATGCCGTAGATCCCGCCCGGGTCCTGCAGCGCATGCTCTACCAGCACCCGGTGTACACCACCGCCGGCGCCCAGGCCCAGCAGCGGCGGTCCGAGATCAGCGGCTTCAACCGCACCTGGTATTGCGGCGCCTATTGGGGCAACGGTTTCCACGAAGATGGGGTAAACAGTGCCCTGGCCGTGGCCGCAGGATTTGGAGAAACCCTATGACCCCGGCTAGCTGCATTTATACGGGCCGGTTGCGCCACCGCCGCTTTGCCCCGGTCCGCAACAATTTCACTTACCGGGTGTTCTTCCTGTACCTGGATCTGACGGAACTGCCTGAGCTGTTTGCCGACCGCTGGTTCTGGTCCGTGGAGCGGCCGAACCTTGCCACCTTCCGCCGCCGTGACCACCTGGGCGATCCCGCCGTGCCCCTGGACCAGGCGGTCCGGGATCTGGTTGCCGCCCGGCTTGGCCGCCGACCCGAAGGGCCCATCCGGCTGCTCACTCATCTGCGCTACTTCGGCTACTGCTTCAATCCGGTGAGTTTCTACTACTGTTATGACGGCAGCAGCAAACAGGTGGAGGCCGTGGTGGCGGAAATCCACAACACCCCCTGGGGTGAAGAGCACTGTCACGTCATTGGCCGGACACGTGGGGGCAACGGCAGCGGACTGTTGCAGGACTCCTTCGCCAAGGAGTTCCACGTCTCGCCGTTCATGCCCATGGATATCCAGTACCAGTGGGGCTTTACGGAACCGGGCGCGAACCTGTCCGTGGCCATGACCAACCGACAGCAGGAAACAACCCTGTTCGACGCGGTGCTGACCCTCCGGCGCCGGGAACTGGACGGCCGCAGCCTGACCGCCATGCTCCTTGGCCATCCGCCCATGACCTGGAAGGTCATTGCCGCCATCTACTGGCAGGCGCTCCGCCTCAAGCTGAAAGGCGTGCCCTTTTATCCCCATCCCACAACTACCTGATGCCGGCCGGGTCAGTCCGGCACCAGTGCAGGAGAAAACCGTGTCAGATTGTGAATCATGCGAAACCATCATTCCCCGTGCTGTTCGTCGCAGCCGAACCATCCGCCCCGGCATTCTCGACCGTCTCGCCCGGAAGATCCTCCTTAACCGCCTCGGCGGTCTGGACTGGGGCAGGATCGTTATTGAAGATTCCGGTGAACGGTTGGCTTTTGGCGATCAGGATGCCCCCCTGCAAGCGGTACTCCATGTGGATGACTCCTGCTTCTACGGCGACGCCGTGTTCGGCGGCAGCATCGGCGCCGCCGAAGCGTTCATGGCCGGTTACTGGCGCTGCAGTGACCTGACGGCGCTGTTCCGCATCATGGTGCGCAACCAGTCGGTCATGGCCAACCTGGAAAAGGGGCCTGCCGCCCTCACTGCCCCGCTCCATAAGCTGTTCCACCTGCTGCACCGCAACACCAGATCGGGCAGCCGGCAGAACATTGCCGCCCATTACGACCTGGGTAACGACTTCTACCGGTTGTTTCTGGACGAGACCATGACCTACTCCAGCGGCATTTTCGAGCGGGACGACAGCACCCTGGCCGATGCCTCCCTGGCTAAGTACGAGAGGATCTGCCGCAAACTGGCTCTGCAACCCGACGACCAGGTGCTGGAAATCGGCACCGGCTGGGGCGGGTTCGCCCTCCATGCGGCACGGCACTACGGCTGCCGGGTGACCACGACCACCATCTCCCGGGAACAGCATGACCATGCCAGCCGGCAGGTTGCCGACGCCGGGCTGGCAGACCGGATCACCCTGCTCCGCCAGGACTACCGGGACCTGTCCGGATGCTACGACAAGCTGGTGTCCATCGAAATGATCGAAGCGGTGGGCCATCGCTTCCTGCCCACCTTTTTCCGTTGCTGCAGTGAATTGCTCAAACCGGACGGCCTGCTGCTCATCCAGGCCATCACCTTCCCCGATCACCGCTATGAAGCCTACCGGCACACGGTTGATTTCATCAACCGCTACATCTTCCCCGGCAGCTGCATACCTTCCCTCACGGCCCTCAGCCAAGCGGCTGCCCGGGCCAGCGACCTGCGTCTGACCAACCTGGAGGACATCACCCCCCACTATGCCCGGACCCTGCGCGCATGGCGCACACAGTTCCTGCGCCATTGGGCGGAGGTGCGATCCCTCGGCTACCCGGAGAGTTTCTGCCGCATGTGGGAATACTATCTCTGCTACTGCGAAGGCGGTTTCGAAGAGCGCTATATAGGCGACGTCCAGTTGCTCTTCGCCAAACCGGACAACCGGCGGTCGCCGTATCTGCCGCCCCTGGCGCAGGGCCCGGAGGAACGGCCATGACACTGCCCATTGCTGCTGCTGAACGGGGTTTAGTGCCGGACATGCTGATCCGCCGGGGTATTCGCCTGCTGCTGCGCCGTCGCCTGAAGGAGGAGGAACGGGGAGATGGGGAAGCCCGGCAGGAACGGCTGCGCCGGTTTCTGGCCATGTTGCGCGCAAGTCCCCTGGCAGTGGCCACCAGCGCAGCCAACCAGCAGCACTATGAGGTGCCGCCCGCCTTTTTCCGGCTGGTGCTCGGTCCGCGCCTGAAATACAGCAGTTGCCTGTTCACCCGGGACAACCAATCCCTGGCGGAAGCAGAGGAGGCAATGCTCCAGCTCACCTGCCAGCGGGCAGAACTTGCCGACGGCATGGATATTCTTGAACTGGGCTGCGGCTGGGGCTCTCTGACTTTCTGGCTGGCCGAACAGTACCCGCACTGCGCCATAACCGCCGTTACCAATTCCCGGCTGCAACAGGACTACATCACCGCGGAGTGCTCCCGGCGGGCTATCAGCACTATCCGCGTAATCAAAGCCGACATGAACGAATTCGTACCCGCTGATCGCTTTGACCGGGTTGTCTCCGTGGAAATGTTCGAACACATGCGCAACTACCGGGAACTGCTCTCCCGGATCGCCCGGTGGCTCAAACCGGCCGGCAAGCTCTTTGTGCACATCTTCTGTCATGCCCGCCACGCCTACCTGTTCCGGGAGGAGGGCGCGGACAACTGGATGGGCCGCCATTTTTTCAGCGGCGGCATAATGCCGTCCAACTGCCTGTTGGCCCATTTCCAGGAACACCTGCTCCTGGAAGACCATTGGCAGGTTTCGGGCGAGCACTACCGGCGGACCGCCGAGGCCTGGCTGCGCAATCTGGATGATCACTACGGGGACGTACTGTCCGTTCTCACGGAAGCGGCAGGGGCAGGGGATGGGGCGCGTCAGGTGCAGCGCTGGCGCATCTTCTTCATGGCCTGCGCCGAATTGTGGGGTTTCCGCCACGGGAACGAATGGCATGTGTCCCATTACCGTTTCCGGCAACGGGACAGCTGAGAGGAGTAGCCAATGGGCATTCTGCGCACGATACTCTGCGGCACGGTCATGATGGCTTGGGGCTGCAGCACACTTTCTCCCCTGGAACCGGTGGGGCAGGTGGACCTGCAGCGTTTCATGGGCGACTGGTACGTCATCGCCGCAATCCCCACGTTCATCGAAAAAGATGCCTACAATGCCGTGGAATCCTATCGCCTGGCTGACGACGGGACGATAGCTACCACCTTCCGTCTCCGCAAGGGGGGATTTACCGGACCGATCAAAAGCTACCATCCCCGGGGATATGTTAGGGAAAATACCGGCAATGCCGTCTGGGGCATGCAGTTCATCTGGCCGTTCAAGGCAGAATATCTGATTATCCATCTGGATGAGGACTATGCCACCACGGTCATCGGTCGCAACAAACGGGACTATGTCTGGATCATGGCCCGGACGCCGCACCTGCCCGACGCCATGTACCAGCGCATCGTCCAACGTCTGGGCACACAGGGGTATGACACGGGCCGCATCCGGAAGGTGCCGCACCAGTGGCCGGAACAGGGGCAGCCATGAACCGGGAATCCATTCTGAACATCAGCAACTTTATCCTCTTCCAGGTGGGCTGGTTTGCTGCCGTGCTCGGGGCCGCCCGCGGGCTGTTCTGGCTGGGCCCGGCCACCATCCTGGTCGTGGCTCTGATCCACCTGAGCCTTGCTGCAGAGCGGAGCAGAGTGGCCCTGGTGCTGCTGGTCACAGCCCTCGTCGGCATCCTGTTCGACTCTACCCTGGTTGCGCTGCAGGTGTTTTCTCCGGTCAGGGATGCCATGCCGTCACCGCTCAGCCCCCTCTGGATGGTCGCCCTCTGGGTCAATTTCGCCACCACCTTTACCAGATCACTGGCCTGGCTGCGCAATCGCTACCTGTTGGCTGGTCTGTTCGGCGCCCTGGGTGGCCCGGCAGCCTACTATGGCGGCGCCAAACTGGGCGCCATGACCGAACTACCCGGATCTACAGGGCTTTTTATCCTTGCCATTGCCTGGGGAATGGCCGTGCCACTGCTCTTTGCCCTAATGGAGCTCCTTATCAAAAAGCGTCCATCGCAACAAACCCCTCGGAACTGAAGGGGGGTAGGCCGCACCGCCAAGGAGGTATCAATGGAAAAGTATCTATGCAGATGTGGCTACATCTATGATCCAGCAGCAGGTGACCCTAAAGCCGGCATCGCGCCGGGCACGGCCTTCACCGATCTGCCGGACAACTGGGTTTGTCCGTTATGCGGTCTGGCCAAGGCCAACTTCACCAGACTGGCGGCAGGAACCATCACCGTCGGCGTAAAATGCTTCTCCACCCTGGTGAAGGCAGACGCCTGCGACTACAAGGGCAGCACCGAACATATTCTGCCCGAACGGGCCACGGTACGTGACCTGATCGAAAAGCTGCAGCTGCCTCTGGAAGCGATCAAGCTGATTTTTGTAAACAACAGGGAAGTCGAACCGGATACGGTTCTGAACGATGGTGATCAGGTCGGTTTTTCTCCGGTGACAGGAGCAATGTAAACCAATCAGGCCGGATACGAACAACTCGCAGGTGCGGCAGGCCCTTCCGGCAAAATCGCCACGTCCCGGGACCGAACGTGGCGATACAGGGCGGCAGCAAACCGCCCATGGCATGCCATGGGCGGTGCGCATTCAGAGCGGCAAGAATATTCCGGATGTGACACAAGCGGTTTTTTTGCGGAAACTAGCTGAACAGGTCAACCACCTTGTCGAAAAAATTCTTCTTCATGGGGTTGACGTCTTCTCCGCCGATGCGGGCAAACTCCTCCAGCAGCTCCCGTTGCTTCTTGTTCAGGTTGACCGGTGTTTCCACCTTGATGATGACCAGCTGGTC
>CAYSWG010000033.1:8384-15358 GCA_964434465.1 uncultured Geobacteraceae bacterium | reverse complement strand
CTCCCTTTGAATCTGCGCTTGCTCTACGCTGCAACTAATTTACGAAAGAACCAAATTTTTCTCTTTTGTTTTGCACGGTTCTGAAATAGTCCTCATCAAGCGACCAATGGTTAACCACGTCTCCGTTCGAAGGTAAGGCCTTAACAGTGAAAATTTTTGTTGTGATCCCCACGTATAACGAACGAGATAACATTGTCCGTCTTATTCCTGAGGTACTGGCTCAGAACGATCATATTCATGTACTGGTAGTCGACGATAATTCTCCAGACGGAACCGGGGATGCTGTCGCGCAAATTGCTTCTGAAATTCCTCGGGTGCATATTCTGCAGCGTCCAGGTAAGTTTGGCTTAGGTACCGCATATCGGGCAGGATTCAGAGCGGCACTGGAAATGGGTGCGGATTATGTTGTTGAGATGGATGCGGATTTTTCCCATGATCCCGGCAGCCTTCCCGCTTTGCTGGAGAAAGCTGCCGATTTTCCGGTTGTTGTCGGTTCCCGGTATCTGAATGGTGTGAGTGTCGTGAACTGGCCGATTCGGCGCTTACTGCTCAGTTACTGTGCTACACTGTATACGCGCCTGATAACTGGCCTGCGATTATCCGATTGTACCAGCGGTTTTAAATGCTTCCGTCGCGAAGTCCTGGAGACGATTGATCTTGCAAAGGTTCGGTCAGACGGGTATTCCTTTCAAATCGAAATGAACTACCGGTGCATGGAGCAGGGTTTTTCCATTGGGGAAGTCCCCATTATTTTCATTGATCGTCATGCAGGCACTTCTAAAATGTCTCGCAGGATCGTGCGTGAGGCGATAGTCATGGTCTGGAAGTTGCGAATGGGCAGTGTGTGGCGGAGCATGTTTCCTTCCCGTTCTCTGGTGTAATGCATGGTTCTCATGGAAGTTGTATCTCAGTTGGGATTTTGGGGATGGGTAGTCTGTGCCGTCAGCTTTCTGGGCACGTTGAACTCCAGTGGTTGTTCTCCGGGAAGAAAAGCACTTGTGTCGGCAGCTGGTTTTTTGGGAGGATATGCCCTTTGGGTAATTGCCTTGGTCACTATGTAAAAATTGTGATGACTTGATCTGCACCGTTACCTCGCCACCAGGTACTCTGATTGACGACAGGATTGCTGATTCCCATGAAATATCGGTTTTCCGGGAACGGCAGGTATGCATTTACCGGAAGACCGTGCTGTTGTGCGATTTCCGTACTTACGCTTGCAGAGAGCCGATTACCATTGACCGGCATGACCGGTTCATTGTTGCTTCACGTGGAGACACCCCAGCTTTCTCCCCGGTATTTGCTGCGAAGAAGGCTGTAAGTGACCAGGTTTATTCCCTCTGTTATTTCATGTCTGCGGGAGCCTACCGTTATGATTCAGTTGCACAATGTGTTCATGTCCTATCAGCGTGATGCCGCTGCCCTGAGTGGTATCAACCTGAGAATCGCCAAGGGGGAGTTCGTTTTTCTGTCCGGTGTTTCCGGCGCTGGGAAATCGACTTTGCTCAAGTTGTTGTATGGAGCTTTGCTTCCTACGCGAGGCCAGATTCTCATAGATGGCGTGAATGTCACCAAGCAGACAGCTTCTCAATTGCCCTTGCTGCGAAGAAAAGTCGGGATAGTTTTTCAGGATTTCAAATTGCTTCCTGCGCGCACTGTTTTGGAAAACGTTGCGCTGACTCTTGAGGTGTTGGGATGGGCAAAAAAAGACGTGAACAAGCGCGTCTATCATATGCTCAAGCAGGTTGGCCTGGAACATAAAGTCAATGCAACTCCTCTCCGCTTGTCGGGCGGTGAGCAGCAAAGGGTTGCCATGGCCCGAGCCTTGGTCAATGAGCCGAAGATTATCCTTGCGGATGAGCCCACCGGGAATCTTGACGAAGAATCCCGGACAAAAGTGCTGTCCATTTTGAAGGAAGCGAATATTCGAGGTAGCACGATTGTCGTGGCCACCCACGACAGACGTCTCATGGAAGACTGCCGGGCTCGCCTTGTCATCCTTGATAAAGGTCATATCGTGGAGGACAGCAATGTCTCGTGAAAAAACAGGCAAACGACCAAAACTCGCGCGGGAGGGTTTCTTCGGGCGGTTACGCTATTTTTTTGAGCGTGCGGCAATTAATATCCGTCAGAACGTTTTTCTCAATGTAGTGACTGTGTCCACTATTGCCTTGGCTTTCCTGCTGGTCTCGCTGTTCCTGCTTGTGTTTGTGAATCTGGAGCGGGTGGCTGACACCTGGAGTGAGCGGGTGCAGATTTCCGTATACTTTGAGCGGGAACTTTCACCATCTGAAGTCGACGTTGTTGGCCGAAAGATCAAGGCGATACCCGGTGTTGCCCGTGTCGGCTATGTGTCCAGGAATGATGCCCTGCAGCGCTTTTCCGCTCGACTCAAGGGCCAGGAATCATTTCTAGAGGGTGTTGCTGCAGACATTCTTCCTGCTTCCTTTGATGTTGCCTTGAAACGATCGAGTCGTGATTCGGAAGCTCTTGAACTGGTGGTCTCCCGGTTGAAACAGATTCCCGCTGTTGATGACATCCAGTACGGCGAGGAGTGGGTGCAGCGCTTCACGGATTTCATGTTTCTCATGAAGTTTGCCGGCTTACTGCTGACAGGATTCATTGTCATTGCGGTTGTGTTTATTGTTGCCAATACGATCAAGCTTACCATTTATTCCCGAAAGGATGAGCTGGAGTTGATGGGGTTGGTTGGCGCAACCCGCATGTTCATCAAAGGTCCATTTCTTATCGAGGGAGTCTTTCAGGGAGTTGTCGGGGCTGGGCTTGCCCTTGCTGTCCTGTCCGGCGTTTATTTTGCCTTTCTCAAAAACGCGGATATTTTATTCAGCTTCAGCTCAGTGAAGGCCAGTATGTTGTTTTTGTCCCCATCCCATATGCTGCTCATCCTTGCGTCTGGCGCTGTGCTCGGTTTCCTGGGGAGTCTGGCGTCCTTGAAGCGGTTTGTTACGTTATAGAGTGCCTATGACTCGTTATGCGTTAGTACTGTTCATTGTTGTTTTGCTGTTGCCGCCAGGGAATGACTGTTGGGGAGCGGACGCTGCAAAACAACTGCAGGGTATAAAAAAGGAAATCAAAGCCAAAAAGCGGCTCATTACTAAAACATCTCAGGTGGAAAGCAAGGTTTCTGAGGAGATGCTGCTCATGGAGCGTACCCTCAGAGAAAAAGAGAAGGATCTGGGTGTTCTCGCCAGGGAGCTTGCGTCTACGGATGTGAGACTTCAATCGAATCAAAGTGAAATCTCTGCGGTTCAGAAGGATACGGAAGAGCGTAAGGGACTCATTCAAAAGCGACTTGTTTCCTTGTACAAGGCTGGTGAAGTGGGAACCATGCGTATTCTTTTTTCATCCCAGACCTTTCCGGAGATGGTGGAAAACCTTCGTTATATGAACGCTCTGCTGGCCAGTGATCGGAAACAGATTGAACAGTACAATGAGCGACTGGCCCGATTGAAAGAACTGAAGCGAATCATGGAAGACGATCTTCGGCGCAAGGAGCGTCTCAAAAAGGATGTTGAAGCAAAAAAACGGGAAATTCAATCGGAGAAAAACAGAAAATCCGCCTACTTGCGACAGGTTCGGGAAGAGAAACAAATTCACCTTGCATCACTTAGCGAACTTGAGGCAAACTCAAGGAGGCTTCAGTCGGTTCTGGCCAGGTTGGAGGCTGCCCGACGGGCGGCTACCCGGAAGAAGCCGGCAGCACCCGCCAGGGAAAAGCAGGCAGCAGATTCCCCGAGTGGGCGTGACACTTCTCCCGTGCCGCCGGCCAGTACTACCGGTTTCGGGTCTCAAAGGGGGAGATTGTCGCTGCCCGTCCAGGGACGAATCGTCGGCACCTTTGGCCGGCACAAGCATCCTGAGTTCAACTCCTACACCAACAGTAACGGCATGTCCATTGCGGCGCCAGTTGGCAGCGATGTGCGTGCCGTCTATGGCGGTACCGTTGTATTTGCAGACTATTTCAAGGGCTATGGCAACATGGTGATAATCGATCATGGTGATGGCTATTTCAGCCTCTACGCCCATAATTCCAGGATTCTCAAACGGGTTGGTGCATCGGTTGTACGGAATGAGGCGGTGGCCAGTGTGGGGGATCTGGATTCCACACGGGGGCCCATGCTTTATTTCGAACTTCGTTATAGGGGCCGGCCGGTGAATCCTTCACTGTGGCTACGATAAGGTTTAACAGCATTTTGGACGAGTATGGGGAGGCTTAATGGCAATCAGGGTAACAGGCAGGAAAATGGCATTCCTCGTCGCGGTGGTTTCGGCGGTAATCATCTCGGTCGGGGTCGGTGTGCAGCATCGCTGTGCTGCTGAGGGTGGCAGCGACTACGAGGCGATAGAGCTTTTTACCGATGTGCTCAAGATTGTTCAGAGCAAATATGTTGAGGACGTGAGCACCAAGAAACTGGTTTACGGAGCCATCAACGGCATGTTGTCGTCCCTGGACCCCCATAGCTCATTTCTTCCCCCTGAGATGTACAGGGAGATGAAAATCGAGACAAAAGGCTCTTTCGGCGGTTTGGGGATTGAAATTTCCGTCAAAGATGGCTTCCTGACCGTTATTTCGCCGATTGAAGATACTCCTGCGTTTCGGGCGGGGATCAAGGCCGGTGACCAGATCCTGAAAATCGATAACAAGCTTACGAAGGATATGAGTATCATTGACGCAGTCAAGCGCATGCGCGGTGAAAAAGGTACCAAGGTTACCCTGACCATCATGCGGGATGGTTTTGAGCGGCCAAAGGATTTCGTTCTGGTTCGCGACATAATCCAGGTTAAAAGTGTCAAATTTAAAACCCTTGATACAGGGTATGGCTATGTGAGAATTGCCCAGTTCCAGGAAAAAACCGACGAGGATCTCACCAAGGCGCTCAAGGCGTTGAAACAGGAAAATGGCGGTGCCCTGAAAGGGCTTATTCTTGATGTGCGCAACGATCCCGGCGGTCTGCTCGATCAGGCAGTCAAGGTTGCGGAGCATTTCATCGCATCCGGCAAGCTCATAGTCTATACGGACGGCCGTGAGCAGGAATCCAAGATGCGTTTCCATGCCCGCAATGGCGCCAAGGAGATGGGCTATCCCATGGTTGTCCTCATTAATGGAGGGAGTGCCAGTGCTTCGGAAATTGTCGCCGGCGCCCTTCAGGACCATAAAAGAGCGATTATTCTCGGGACCCAGAGTTTTGGCAAGGGTTCAGTGCAGACGATTATTCCCCTCTCGGAAGATACCGGTTTGCGCATTACCACTGCCAGGTACTTCACCCCCAATGGGCGCTCAATTCAAGCCAAGGGTATAACACCGGATATTGTGGTCGAAAACCTCGAGATTACTGCAACTGAGAAAAAGGAAATCCTCAGTATCCGGGAAAAGGATCTGGAGAATCACTTTGAAACGACTGGCGGCGATGAGAAGGGTGAGCGACTGAAGAACGTTCAACAGCCTGCCTCCAAGGCCGATGATCTGCTTAAAGGTGACTATCAGGTTCTGCGTGCCCTGGATCTGCTCAAGGGATGGGAAATTCTGAAAGGCATGTAGGGCTGTTGCAGCGCAGGGAACCTGCGCACGCGCACCCGGCCGGGTGCTTTTATGGGGCACCCGGCCTGGCAGTCATGCGCGGCTTCAGGCTTTTTTTCTGGTTGTCTTGACGGGTTTTGCCGTCGTCGTTGCCGATTTTTCCGCTTTAAGCTTTGCCGCGCGGATTGCCCGGGCTTTTGCCAGGTTGTCCGCAAGGTTGCGATCCTGGGCCATCTGCCTTCTGCCTTCTGAAAATCTTTTTGCGGTCAACGGTTGCGTTGCCGGTATGTTGAACATTTTCCGGTATTCGCCAGGTTTGATGCCGTGTGTTTGCGCCAGATGTCTGGCAAGGGTTTTCATGCCGCCGCGCCCACAGATCAGGCAGTACACCTGATCTGCCTGAAATGCTTTTTTGAGAGTCATAGTGGGAGCTTTGGGCGATTCTTCCGCTGGTTCCGGATGGGTACCGGACACCTCGAGTTGTTGCAGTGCCGCATACACTCTCTGGATTTCGTCAAGCAACTCTTCTGTTGACATCTCTTTAACAGATGCATGTGAAGATACAATGTTTGCTGCAAGTTCAACCAATGTCGCAGGCATGGCCGTTCCTCCTTGAGTTTGATAGCTGATGGTACCTATTTAATCGTACCAGAGCGTAAAATCAAGCATAAACAGCATTATTGGGCGGTTACTATTTTACAAGGGTACGGTGAAACCGGCAAATGAAGGCAATATGTCTGAAGGAGTTATGCCAATGCCACATATAATTATCGATGAACTGCGCTGTAAAGGTTGCGGGCTTTGTGTCAAAGTTTGCCCGAAGCAACTGATACGACTTAGTGAGCAAATCAACAATTACGGGTACTCACCTGCATTGTTTCTGGGAAGCGAAATGCAGTGTACTGGCTGTGCCCTTTGTGCAGCGATGTGTCCTGATGTGGCAATTATTGTTTTCAAATAAAACACACGTACGGCGATTGTGCGCCATGCCCGCAGGCAGTGAGGCAGTGTACCTTTCCTGAGGGTGGTGCTGCCTCCTGATATCTGTGCTGTGAGAGGATAACCGTTGATGAAACGTTTACTGGTGAGAGGCAATGAGGCTATCTGCAGAGGGGCTCTTGAGGCAGGTTGCCGCTTTTATTTTGGCTACCCGATCACTCCGCAGAACGATATCCCCGAATACATGTCGCTGGAGATGCCGAAGCGTGGCGGGGTGTTTATTCAGGCAGAAAGCGAGATTGCTTCGATTAACATGGTTTTGGGTGCCGCTGCCACAGGGGCCCGTGCCATGACTTCTTCATCCAGTCCGGGAATTTCCCTGAAAATGGAAGGGATTTCCTACCTGGCCGGCATGGAATTGCCCTGTCTCGTTGTCAATATCTCCCGTTCGGGACCTGGCCTGGGTGGTATTGATGCTTCCCAGGGTGATTATTTTCAG
>CAYSWG010000033.1:0-8374 GCA_964434465.1 uncultured Geobacteraceae bacterium | reverse complement strand
GGGTGGCGGGCATGGCGGCTACCGCATAATTGTCCTGGCGCCGGCCTCGGTCCAGGAGATGTATGAACTGACCATGCTTGCTTTTGACCTTGCTGATGAATATCGCATGCCGGCCATGATCCTTGCCGATGCCGTTATTGGTCAGATGAAGGAGCCGCTGGTGCCCGTACCACGTCCTGAACGGCAGTTGCCGGCAAAGGAGTGGGCCGTTAGAGGCAAAGCAGACGGTGTCCAGCGGGTAGTAACGTCATTGTATCTTGGAGACGGAGAACTGGAGGCGCACAATTGGAAACTGCATGCCAAATTCCTGGCGCTTCAGGACCGGGAGTGCCGCTGGGAGGCTTTTGAGACCGATGATGCCGCCCTTATCGTAACGGCCTTCGGTTCGGCTGCCCGTATAGCCAAAACTGCGGTCATGCAGGCTCGGGAAGAAGGGTTGCCCGTCGGTCTGCTGCGACCGATCACCCTGTCGCCTTTCCCTGTCAGGGCCTTCGCATCGTTTTCGGAGAAGTGCGGGAAGTTTCTTGCCATTGAGTTGAATACGGGACAGATGGTCGAGGATGTCCGTCTTGCCGTCGGCCCTGGTGCAGAGGTGGCGTTCTATGGCCGTCCATCGGGCACCGGATCGTTGCCGACACCGGAAGAGCTCCTGGGGCAGATCAGGAAATATTGCTGATCTGCACATGGTGCGGCAAGAACGTTCCTGTCCCGTAGCAACGAGATTTTCCTGACGGAATCAATCCATGTGAGGTGTCCCCATGCAGCAGGTATTCAGACGACCGGAAAGCTTGAAAGACGTTCAGACCCATTTTTGTCCCGGCTGCCACCATGGTACTATCCATCGGCTCGTCGCCGAGGTTCTGGATGAATTGTCGCTGCGGGAATCCACCATCGGTGTCGCTTCAGTCGGCTGTTCAGTATTTTTGTATTACTACTTTGATATTGATGTGGTTGAATCACCCCATGGCAGGGCTCCCGCCGTTGCCACAGGGGTCAAGCGGGCGCGTCCCGACCGGTTTGTCTTTACTTACCAGGGAGATGGCGATCTGGCGGCAATAGGTACCGCTGAAATTATTCATGCGGCCAATCGCGGTGAGCAATTTGCGGTTGTTTTTGTCAACAATGCCACGTATGGGATGACCGGCGGGCAAATGGCCCCCACTACCATGCTTGGCCAGAAAACTTCCACCTCGCCGTTGGGGCGGGCCGCCGGAAGGGATGGCTACCCCCTGCGGGTTACTGAAATGCTCGCAGGACTGGACGGCGTGACCTTTGCCGCCCGTGTGGCAGTTAACAGTCCGAAGAATCTCGTGGATGCCAAGCGGCAGCTCAAGAAGGTATTCCGCTGCCAGATTGAGGGCCACGGTTTTGCGTTCATTGAGGTACTGGCAGCGTGCCCGACCAATTGGGGTATGGACCCTGTTGCCGCCAATGAGCGTGTGGGCCAGAAGATGTGTGCGTGTTATCCGTTGGGTGTATTCAAGGATACGATGGCCGCAATATAAGCTACAGGGTTTCGGGATCGGTAATCTTTTGCCAGGGTTGGTTCGCGGTATGTTTCAAGGGCACCAGACCGTTTAAGCGGGGTGATTGATGAGATATGATGTGATTATGGCCGGTTTTGGCGGACAGGGTGTGCTGCTTGCGGGAACCTTGTTGGCATATGCTGCAATCCATGAGGATAAAAATGTTTCATTTCTGCCGGCCTATGGTGTGGAAAAGCGGGGTGGTGCGGCAGTGTGTACCGTTGTGATCGCTGATGGAGATGTGGGTTCTCCGGTTATTGGCAGACCGTCGGTCGGCATCTTTCTCAATCAGGCATCCTTTGACAAATATGCACCACAGCTGATGACCGGCGGGCTTTGTTTCGTTAATACCTCATTAGTTGATATGACGGGTTTCAGTAGAGCCGATGTCGAATGTGTTCCCCTTGCCATGAACGGCATTGCCATGGAAATTGGTGATGCGCGACTGGTGAACATGGTGGCGATGGGAGCTTATGTGGCCAGAACGGGTGCCGTTTCCATGAGTTCATTGCAGGAAGCTCTTAAAGATGCCCTCCCGGAAAGAAATCACCGGTTCATTCCTGCCAATATCAAGGCCCTTGCCGCAGGAGCTGCTTCTGTTGGAACTGCCCGGTAATGGAGCATTGTGCCACACTCTGTGCTGCCCTGGAAAATGCCTTGACCTTGCCGGGTGACTTTGCTATAAGAAGCATCTGCCTGTTGGGGGATCGTCTAGCGGCAGGACTGCGGACTCTGACTCCGCCAACCAAGGTTCGAATCCTTGTCCCCCAGCCATACACACTGTATGGCGACAGTTATGGTCCCATCGTCTAGCGGTTAGGACACCGGCCTTTCACGTCGGTAACAGGGGTTCAAGTCCCCTTGGGATCACCAATTTTTCAAGCCCTCGTATACCCTGTGTCTACGAGGGCTTTTTGCGTTCTGGACGCTGTTGGTCTTCGGGACAGTTTTCCTGAAGGCGCAGGGAGTTTGTACCCGTTAGTTCTTTCCTGCCGGTTAGAAAACGGCGGTACTTATTGGGGGCACGCTCTGAAACTGCTTCATTCTCAAGTGATTACGGGATGCTTGGCGGAGTAATAGCGGTTGCCGTCATTTTCAACCTATGGTATAAAGCAAAGGTATTTTCCGTTACGAGCATGCATTTATTTTGTTGGAGTCTGGTAATGATCGGTGTGGATAGAATCATTGAGAACGCATTGCTGGAGGATATTCACACCGGTGACATAACCACCATGGCTGTTGTGCCGGTCACCAGGGAAATCAGAGCCCGACTGGTTGCTAAAGAGCGATTTGTCCTGGCCGGAATCTCTGTGGCCGCCAGGGTATTCAGGCTTCTTGACGGGACGGTAACCTTTACACAGTGCTGTTCAGATGGGGTTGTGGCTGAAAAAGGAACCGTACTGGCAGAAATGAACGGCGATGCAGCAATCCTTTTGCAGGGTGAGCGCGTTGCTTTAAATCTATTGCAGAGAATGAGCGGCATAGCGACGCTCACCGCCCAATTTGTTGCTGCCGTACGCGGTACGAAAGCAAAAGTAGTCGATACCAGAAAGACTACCCCGGGATTGCGTATTCTTGAAAAGTACGCGGTTCGGGTAGGTGGCGGCACCAACCACCGCAGTGGTTTGTATGATGGTGTGCTTATCAAGGAAAATCATATTGCTGCTGCGGGTGGTATCAGTGTCGCGGTTGAGCGGGCCCGGGCAACCATTCCCCATACCGTGAAGATCGAGGTTGAAACCGAGAACCTGACGCAGGTTGCTGAAGCGGTTGCCGCTGGTGCGGAGATCATCATGCTTGACAATATGGATCTGGCGACCATGCGTGAGGCGGTGTTACTCATTGACGGCAGGGCGCTCGTCGAGGCTTCAGGTGGGGTTTCTCTGGAAACGGTTGCCGGAATCGCCGGAACCGGCGTGGATCTTATTTCGGTTGGCGCTCTGACCCATAGTGCGCGCGCAATGGACATATCAATGCTGTTGGAGGCATGGTGAAGGAACCCGACACCGCACGCAGGAGTATATCGTCTCTTGAGCAGAGAATGGTTGCCCTTCTGCGTGACAGCACCGGTTTGATTGTCTCCGGAGCGGACCTTGCCTCACGACTCAACGTTTCCCGAACTGCTGTCTGGAAACAGGTGAACCGACTCAGGGCAAAGGGTTACATCATAGAAGCACTCTCCTCACGCGGGTATCGATTTCACGCCTCGCCCGATGTCTTCTCACCCGTTGAGCTTACCTCAGGACTGGCTACACAACGCATTGGACGGCATATCCAGTGTGCTGTCGAGACAGACTCCACAAATTTGCATGCCTATCGCTGGGCTGAAGAAGGTGCTGAAGAAGGTGCCGTAGTTGTCGCCGACAGCCAGACTGCCGGAAAAGGCCGCCTCGGCAGGAGTTGGGAATCCCCTGCGGGAGTAAACCTGTACTGCTCGGTCATTCTGCGACCTGCCATCCTTCCTGTAGAAGCAACACAAATCACTTTTCTGTCCGCTGTTGCCGTTGTAAGGACAATCGAAGCGGTAACCGGCCTGATCCCGCAGATTAAATGGCCCAACGATATTCTGGTCCATGGCAAGAAAGTGGCCGGGCTTCTCAATGAAATGAGTGCCGAGACGGATGGGGTTCGTTTTGTCATTGTCGGGATCGGTATCAATATCAATATGCGGTCGGACCAGTTTCCCGGTGACCTGCGGTATCCTGCCACATCACTCCTCCTTGCCGGGGCGGGGGTGGTCAGCAGAGTTGCCGTGGCACGAGCGCTTTTTACGCACCTTGATGTGCTGTATGACGAATACCGGACCAGGGGTTTTGGCCGCATCAGGGAAGAGTGGCTCTCCCGCAGTGCTTTCCAGGGTCGAATGGTCAGGGTTGATTCGGGTGATGACTCTGTCGAGGGAGTGGTAACCGGAATTGCCGATGATGGGGCACTTCTGCTTGACAGGGGGCAAGGGAGTGTTGAGCGGATAGTTTCTGGAGATGTGGCCGCCCTGTGACCGCTGTTGGATTGGACGCGGCTTGCGGCCCCGGCGAGTAATCTGTGGAGAGTGTATTTGTGCTACTGGTAATCGATGTTGGTAACAGCAATACGGTGTTGGGTCTGTACGAAGGTGAGTGTCTGGTCAAAGATTGGCGGATTGCGACCGATACGGACAAAACCGTTGATGAATATGCCATTCTCATTCGGGAGCTTTTTCTCTTTTCCGGGGTAGAGATTGCCGCCGTAAACGATGTTATCCTGTCTTCGGTGGTGCCGGCATTGACCGGTGTTCTTGAGCGCATGTCCCAGCGATATTTTTCACTCAAACCCTATGTGGTCGGTCCCGGCATCAAAACCGGCATGCCTATCCATTATGAGAACCCGAAAGAAGTGGGTGCAGACAGGATTGTCAATGCGGTGGCCGGCTATGAAAAATACGGGACGGCTTTGATAATAGTCGATTTTGGTACGGCAACCACCTTTGATCAGGTGAATGCCAAGGGTCATTACTGCGGCGGCGTCATTGCGCCGGGCATAATGATATCCGCTGAAGCGCTGTTTATGAAGGCCAGCAAGTTGCCGCGCGTTGACGTAGTGAAACCACCGACTATTATTGCCAAGAATACTGTTGGTGCCATGCAGGCCGGAATTTTCTACGGTTATGTCGGCCTCGTGGATGAAATTGTCATGAGGATGAAGGCGGAGAACAAAGAGAACTCCCGGGTTATCGCAACCGGCGGCCTTGCACGGCTTATTGCCGAAGAATCGAAGACCATTGAGGCTGTTCATGATTTTTTGACGTTGGAGGGTTTGCGAATACTTTACGAGAGAAATTGCGCAACACACATGAGCCCTTAGGCTGTTTGGCGGTGATGCCTGTGGCTGCAGGCTTCTATCCTGTCGGATCAGAAGGGTCGGTGCGGGAACGGGCGACTGGGGTGGCCGCTGGAAAACGGTTTTCACTGGTTTGTACTGGTTGAACTTGCAGCAAGAATTTTCCCTTCGAAGTGATGTATGAGGAGTTGACTCTATTACATAAGCAAGGGGGCTTTATGGCAAAGTACGGCATTGCAAAGGTGAGAAACGTTGGCATTGTGGCCCATGGCGGGGCGGGCAAGACGTCCCTGACGGAGGCCATCCTCTACGTGGCCGGTACCAATGACCGGCTGGGGCGGGTTGATGACGGCAGTTCGACCATGGACTTCGAACCTGAGGAGGTCAAGCGGAAAATCTCGGTAAGTTCTGCACTGAATCATGCCGATTGGGATGGACACGCGCTGCATATTGTCGATACCCCCGGCTACGGTGATTTCATTGCCGATACGCGGTCCTGTCTGCGGGTTCTCGGTGGTGCGGTCGTTATTATCTCTGCCATCTCCGGGGTGAAAGTGCAGACTGAAGAGGTCTGGGAGTGGGCCAATGAGGCGGAAATACCCCGGATCGCCTTTGTTAACAAGATGGACCGTGAGCGGGCCAACTTTCTCCGGGCAATGGGTGACATGGAAAAAGCTCTTGGTGCCCGGGCGGTGGCGGTACAGTTCCCCCTTGGTGCCGAAGAGAGTTTTGAAGGCGTTATCGACCTTATAACCATGAAGGCCTATCGCTATCAGAAGGATGGTTCAGGAAAATACACAGAGATTGAAATACCGGATGCCTATCGTGCCGATGCGGAGAGCATGCGGGAAAAACTTGTGGAAACCGTTGCCGAAGCATACGATGCTTTGACGGAAAAATTTCTCGATTCCGGCGAGTTGAGCATCGAAGATCTCTATGACGGTCTTCGGGTCGGTACGCTTCGGAACACCTTCACTCCCGTATTCTGTGGATCAGCCACCATGAATATCGGTGTTGCCCATCTGCTTGATTACATATGCAAATGCCTGCCGTCACCGTTGGATCGCGGCAGGGTTGCCGGAATAAATCCAAAAACCAATGAGGTCGAAGAGCGGGCTCCGGAAGAAGCTGAACCATTTTCCGCTCTGGTCTTTAAAACGACATCCGATCCCTATACCGGGAAGATAACGGTTTTCCGCGTGTACTCGGGAGTGCTCAATTCCGATTCTACGGTGTTTAATGCCAACCGTGACTGCACGGAGCGCATCGGACAGATCTATGAGTTGGAAGGCAAGAAACAGAAACCGATCAAGCAGGCCGTTGCCGGTGATATTGTTGCGGTGGCCAAACTGAAGGAAACAGTCAGCGGTGACACGTTATGTGATGCCGACAAGCCGATCATCTATGAACCCGCCAAATCCCTGGAACCGGTAATTTCCTATGCGATCCAGCCAAAAACCAAAAACGACGAAGACAAAATCCATGGAGCGTTACAGCGTCTCATGGAGGAAGACCATACCATCACCCTGCGACGCGATGACCAGACACGGGAGTTAATCATCTCCGGGATGGGGCAGGTGCACCTGGAAGTGACCATTGAAAAGCTGAAGCGCAAATTCGGTGTTGAGGTGGAACTGAAAACGCCGAAGGTTCCCTACCTGGAAACTATCAAATTGGCAGTCAAGGTCCAGGGTAAATACAAGAAACAATCCGGCGGGCGCGGGCAGTATGGTGATTGCTGGGTGGAATTCGTCCCCCGGGCGCGGGGTGAAGGGTATCTGTTCGAAGACAAAATCGTCGGCGGCGTTGTCCCGAAGACCTACATTCCGGCCGTTGACAAGGGTATCCAGGAGGCTTCCCTTGACGGGTCCCTTGCCGGCTACCCGGTTGTCGATTTCAAGGCGGTGCTCTTTGACGGTTCGTTCCACACGGTTGATTCATCGGAAATGGCCTTCAAGATTGCCGGGTCCATGGCTTTCAAAAAAGCCATGGAAAGTGCCAAGCCTGTTATCCTCGAACCAATCATGAAAATGAAGATTACGGTCCCCGAGGAAAACATGGGAGACGTAATCGGAGACCTGAACTCGCGCCGGGGCAAGGTTGTCGGCGTGGAACCCAAGGCCAATTCGCAGATCATCAGGGCGGTGGTCCCCATGGCTGAGGTGCTTTCCTACGCCAATGATCTTCGCTCCATGACCAGTGACCGGGGCCTGTTCAGCACGGAATATTCCCACTATGAGGAGTTGCCGAGCCATCTGGCGCAAAAGGTCATCAATGAAGGCCTGGTGAGTGCCAAGACGCCACACTGATTTCCGTCCGGAAAGGGTCTGGTGACTGACCTGGTGCCGTGTATCCAGGCCAGTAGGTCTCTGCCCGGGATGAAAGCAACCCGTTTCGGGCAGGGGCCTGGTAGTAAGGATACCCGCTACTGACCGGTTGCGGCAGGAGGCGTGTCCCGACGGACCCAGGAGAAGAAACCAGAAGCAGTGAGTTAGGGGGAAGAAGTATATGCGGACAAACGTGGTGCCGGCGGCGCCGGCAGGTATGGGGTTGCGCAACCGTTCCGGAAGCAGTGTGAGGGGCGTTTTGTTCGTACTGCTGGCTCTGGCGGTATGCCTTGGATACTTCTACTTTTTTACCGACGTGCTCCGTTCCCGGTCGGAACTGGCCGGACAACCGGAACTTTACGTTTCGGAAATAAGGAAGCCGCTTCCCGAGCGACCAGGTCAATCGTCCGGAGCGCCCGGAACGGAAGAGATGATTGGCCAGTCTTCGGCCAGTCAGATGGAGCCTTCTCCGGCCACTGCCCCGGCAGATGCCGGAACGCAGTCGCTCCCCTCGAGGGACAAACCGCCTGCTGACGCCGGTGTCAGCACTAAAAAAGACGGTGCCGTGACATCTGGTGGAAAGCAGTCGATTGCACGAAATGCCGAGAGTATTACGACCACTCCCCGTTCGCCTGAAAAGGCAGAGACGAAAACCGTCGCCCCTGCTCCCCGCACTGCGAAGCAGCGGGAAAGCGTGACCGCTGC
>CAYSWG010000032.1:0-15836 GCA_964434465.1 uncultured Geobacteraceae bacterium | reverse complement strand
GGTAATACCCCCTGCGGGACGTGCCAACGCAAATCCGCCACCAGCACCCCGAAAAGAGACAACCAACCCCGCCCTTACAAAATCCTGGAGAATCTTCGCGAGAAAAGGCCTTGGGACTTCAGTCGCCTCGGCAATATCTCCAGCCAGACTGACCGTGCCTTCAGGCTGTGCGGCAAGATACAGAACCCCCCTGATCGCATATTCACCTTTTCTAGTCAACTCGAGCATTAAATACCTATAAGACCTTTTTTGTCCCCTTATACCCTAGAGTCACGTTACTGCCAAACCAAAGATTACCCGGTTACTATCCGGAACCCGGATGAAAACTACCTGCATCACCTGGCAATCAAGCGCCAGGGTTGGTGTTATGGGCAAGAGCGGGCAGCAAGGCACTCCTTGACAGAGCGCAGGATACCGGAGCAATCAAGTCCATAACGGCTGCGCAACTCTCCCTGCTCACCCTGTTCAACATAGCTGTCAGGATAGCCAAGGAGGCGAACCGTGATTCCCGTCAGACCTTCCTCTTCCAGAAGCTCCAGAACTGCAGATCCGAAGCCTCCCTGACGGACATTCTCCTCAATGGTGAACAGCATGCCGGTTCTGGCAGCCAGGTCAAGAATCAGGTTCCGGTCGAGGGGTTTCACAAAACGGGCATTGACCACAGCAACTGAGGCCCCTTGTTCCGCAAGCCGTTCGGCAGCCTCCAGCGCGGGGCGCACCATGGCGCCGACTGCAAGCAGGGCACAGTCTTCTCCCGTGCGCAGCACCTGAGCAGCACCCGGAACGAAGGGAACAAGGCGCTCATCAAGGGGAACGCCGTAGCCGGCGCCCCGGGGATAACGGATTGCCACGGGTCCGTCAAGGGCAAGGGCGGTTGCCAGCATGTGGCGCAACTCGTTTTCATCCTGGGGTGCCAGTATCGTCAGATTGGGGAAAATCCTCAGAAAGGAAAGGTCGAACAGGCCGTGATGGGTGGGACCGTCATTACCGACAACTCCTGCCCGGTCGATGGCGAAAACTACCGGCAGATTCTGTAAACAAACATCAAATATCTCATCATAGGCCCGCTGCAGAAACGTTGAATATACGGCAAACACCGGACGGAAACCTTCCGCGGCAAGACCGGCGGCGAAGGTTACCGCATGCTGTTCGGAAATACCCACATCAAAGAACCGCCCCGGGTACTCCCGGGCAAAGGCCGACAGCCCCGTCCCTTCGGGCATTGCCGCCGTAATGGCCAGAACCCGTGGGTCTTCAGCAGCAAGCTGTCGCATCGCATCGCCAAAAACGGCCGTATAAGAGGATGGTGCACCTTTGGCGGAACATACCTTTCCGGTCTCCCGGTCAAAGGGACCGACACCATGGAACAGGGCCGGATTCTCCTCAGCGGGCCGATAACCTTTACCCTTTTTCGTCAGGACGTGGACCAGCACGGCATTGTCGAAGCTCTTAACATTTTCCAGCGTGCGGACCAGACGATCAAGATTATGGCCATCAAGGGGTCCTACATATTCAAAGCCGAATGCCTGAAACAGCATGGCAGGCGTAAAGAGTCCCTTGAGTGATTCCTCGGCTTTGCGGGCCACATGCAGCATCCCCCTGCCCACAGTACTGTCTAGGCCACCAAGAAATCCCTCAACCTCTTTCTTGATCCGATGGACAAATTCACTGCTCATGGTCCGGCTGAAAAAACTGGACAAGGCTCCGACATTTTCCGCAATGGACATCTCATTGTCATTGAGAACAACAATCAGGTCCTTGTTGAGGTGTCCGGCATTGTTAAGACCCTCGTAAGCCAGACCGCCGGTCATGGATCCATCGCCGATCACCGCGACAACCTTGTTGTTCGCCCCTTTCAGGTCTCGGGCGGCAGCGAATCCCAGGGCGGCAGAAATGGATGTGGAGGAATGTCCTGCATCAAAGGCATCATGGGGGGATTCGCCCCGCTTGGGAAACCCGCTGATACCATCGAGCTTGCGCAGGGTGGCAAAACGATCCCGTCGGCCGGTCAGCAATTTGTGGGCGTAAGCCTGATGACCCACATCCCAGATGATTTTGTCCCGGGGAGAGGAAAATACTCGATGGAGGGCAATGGTCAATTCCACCACGCCGAGACTTGGCGCTAAATGACCGCCATTGGCAGCGCACACGGCAATAATGACTTCACGCAGTTCAGCGCCGAGTTGCGCGAGGTCTCCATGGGCAAGGGAAGCAACATCGGCGGGAGAGTTTATTGAATCCAGTAAGCGGGACATCAGGATTTCCGCTTAACGATATACGTGGCGATTTCCCTCAGGGGATCCGCCTTTTCATCAAACAGGGAAAGGGAATCCAGGGCCACATCCACCAGCTCAACGGCGCGGCGCTTCGCTTCGGCAAGCCCCATTACGGCTGGATAGGTTGCCTTGCCACGTTCCTGGTCGCTGCCGGCATCCTTGCCGATCTCTTCCGTGGTCCCCTCGATGTCAAGAATGTCGTCGGCAATCTGGAACGCCAGACCAATTGCTTCACCGTACCTGGTAATGGCATCAAGTTTCTCAGGGGATGCACCACCGATCAAAGCGCCGCTTCGCACCGATGCGCGAATCAGTGCCCCGGTTTTATGGGTATGGATGTACTGTACGGTCGCCAGATCGATCTCCTTCTTCCCCTCACTCTCCATATCGACAACCTGACCGCCAATCATGCCCCGCGAACCGGAGGCAACGGCGATTTCATGGAGTATCTGCCGTACTGCGCTCGGGTTCAGTTCTCGGCAGGCATCAGCACTGCTCAGGAGAATGAATGCCTCGGTCAGCAGCCCGTCACCGGCCAGGATTGCAGTCGCTTCGCCGTACACCTTGTGATTGGTCGGATTGCCACGCCGGAAATCATCATTGTCCATGGCCGGAAGATCATCGTGAATCAGCGAATAGGTATGAATCATCTCCAAGGCACAGGCCGCCGGGAGCGCATTGTGCAGATCTCCTCCCACGGCTTCGCAGGCGGCAAGGACAAGAATCGGCCGCACCCGTTTACCGCCGGCGAACATTGAATAGCGCATGGACTGGTGAATCGTCGACGGAAGTTCGTCGGCACGGGGCAAGCAAAGTTCAAGATATTTATCAACATGTTGCTGCATTTCTTTCAAGTAAAGCTTCAAGTCCATAACAGATCTCATTTCATTTGGTAGTATCGTGGGGATCGGCATAACCGTCATCAGACAAGAAATCAGTCTTCAGGAATGCGCCGTCTTTCTGCTTCAGCAACACCTCAACCTTGCGTTCGGCCTCATCCAGCCTCTTGACACAGAATGTCGCTGAGCGGACACCCTCTTCAAACACCTTGAGTGACTCTTCAAGGGATAATTCGCCACTTTCAAGCTTGCGCACCGCATCTTCGAGTCGCTTCATCACGGTTTCAAATTTTTCCGTAGCCATGGTAAATCTCTCCGTTAAACCCCGAATCGTGCCGCCATTATAATGAATCCGCCGAACCAGTCAAGGTTGGAGACCCGCGATGGTCGCCGGAAACAGCCGTAACCGAGCAGGTTGCCGACCCACGATCGAAAATCACATAAAGGCTGGCTCCAGGTGCGATTTGAAAACTGTCCCGGACCACCCTTCCCTCCGGTACGCTGTGAACAATACTGTACCCCCGGGCAAGGGTAGCAAGGGGCGACAGGACCCCAAGACGGGCTGCAGCAACTGCAAGCCGTTCCCGTGCAGTCTCCACGGCACGATGCAAGCCCCGCTCCAGATGGGCGGTCTTACTGATAACTTGCTCACGGCCACGCTCGATTACCAGAGACGGATTGCAGAGACGCAGCCGCTGAATCCGTTCCGCCAGCCGCTCGTGCCGCAACCGTACAACGGCGTCCGCCCCGCGAAACAGCCGCTCGGACAGATCATCGACCCGCTGCATGAGATGGCCAACCAGCAGGGCCGGGTCCTTCACCGAACGAAGCAACCCTTCGAGCCGGTCACGAAAACCCGTCAGTCGATGTTCCATGGCCAGACGCAAACGTCGGCACAGATGCCGCACCTCACCGCTGAGCTCCTCGCGACTCCGGACAACAAGCTCTGCTGCAGCAGAAGGTGTCGGTGCCCGCAGATCGGCGACAAAATCAGCAATGGTGAAATCGGTTTCATGACCAATGGCGGAAATTACCGGCAAGCGGGAACGAAAAATTGCCCGGGCCACCACCTCCTCGTTGAATGCCCAGAGATCTTCCATGGAACCGCCACCGCGACCGACAATGAGAACATCAACCTGACCGTACGTGTTAAAATCATCCAGGGCTTCGGCAATTTCGATCGCAGCGCCCTCACCCTGCACCCGCACCGGACGGAGCAGGACGTCAATGCCGGCGTGCCGGCGGCGCAGTACGGTCAGGATATCGTGAATGGCCGCACCGGTCGGTGAGGTTATAACACCGATGCGCCCGGGCAACCCGGGAAGCGTTTTTTTGCGTGCATCATCAAACAGCCCTTCCCGGTTGAGCTTCTCTTTCAACTGGGCAAAGGCAAGCTGCAGGGCGCCAATTCCTTTCGGCTCCAGGTATTCGGCAATGAATTGATAATCGCCACGCTGATCATAGACGGAAATCCTCCCGCGCAGGACCAGATTCATGCCATTGGCAAGCTTGAATCGCAGCGCCCGGGAAGAAGCGCGGAATACAACACAGCGCAGTTGGGCCGCTGCATCCTTCAGCGTGAAATAAAGATGCCCCGAACCGGGCGAAGCAAGGTTGGAAACCTCTCCCTCGACCCAGACATGGTCGAAGTTTTCCTCAAGAATCCCGCGAATCAGGCTGGTCAACTGGCTGACCGTCACAATCCGTTTATCGCCGAAAAGGTGCATCTCCTTCTCCCTTGGCAGGACATCGCCGACATTCAGAATTAAACGGCCAGGAATAAAGATTCGATTGACCAGTTTCGCGGCTTTATAGTACCATTTCGGCCCATGGAAAGATACCCGTACGTTATTACAATCTCTTCGGAAAAAGGCGGCGTCGGCAAGACGACCCTGGCTATCAACCTGGCCATATACCTGAAAGCCCTTGCCGAAGATCTGCCGGTCTCCGTATTCTCCCTCGACAACCACTTTACCATCGACAAGATGTTTGCCATAAAAGGGCAGCAGGCAAAGGGCGATGTGGCCGACCTGCTCATGGAAACACCCGGATGCGAACTTTTACATACGGGTCAGTATGGTGTCGATTATATCCCCTCTTCGCTGGCCCTAGACGATCTGCGCGATGCAACCCGGGGAACCATGGTCCTGCCCCGCCTCCTTGCCCTGTCGGGGATTTCCGGGATACTCATCATCGACACCCGTCCGGAACTGAACATCCTCACCCAGAACGCTCTCTATGCGGCAGACCGGGTGATCATTCCGGTCAAGGATATGCCGAGCCTGGAAAACTGCCGGAATATTTTCGATTTATTTGACCGCCGCGGGTTGGACAAGAAAAGCCTATCCATCATCCCCTGCCTCATTGATGGCCGCATTAAGTACCAGGGGCCGTTCAAGGACCACAAATCACTGCTGCGCGCCTTTGCCATCAATCGAGGTTACCGCTGTCTGGACGGCTTTATTTCCAAAAGCCCGAAAGTGGAGAGTCTTAATACCAACCCTGATGGGAAGATCTATCCGGTACTGACCCATGGTCGAGGCACGGATGTGTATGGTCAGTTCGCCCAGTTGGCAAGAGAAATGCTCGCCGAATACCAGGAAACCAAAGCGCCACGGGCATTCCATTTTCACCAGTGGCTGATTGCCGAAGAAGTCCGAAAGAAAGAAGACCTCAGGTTTCGGATGGAACGACTCGTGGACAACTGCCTGCTGTGTGGGGAAAGGATCGCCCAGAGCGGCAAGGATGCCGCGTCGTTCTATTACGAAGCGTCAGACGGCGGAAAATGCGGATTCCTGCAAGACCGTTGCTGCGCGGAACTGCTCATCGCCTGTCTCTATGATACGCGAAAACAGTTGACGAACGACGACCCGCTGCTGACAATGTTCCTCGAGTCCTCCCGGGACTCCTATTACTCCCTGTTCCCCTTCAGCAACGGTCAGATCCTCCTGCAGCGGTTTGCCCTGGACGGCACACCCCTATCACGCAAAATCCAGCCGCTCCGCGAGTTCGACGAGGCGGGCTTTTCCCGAACCAAGAACCCCCTCTATGCATTCATCCACAGGGCGCTTGGCGAGTTTCCCGGCCGATTGCGCGATGCCTTTCTCCTCATCCATCCGGCCAATCCCCGAAAACCGGAATCAATTCTCTCGGAAGAAAACTATAAACAGTTCAGCAAAAAGATGCGCCATTCCGCAGGACTGGCCGAAGCAGAGGCTCAGCGGAGCAGTTCCGCCACATAGACGAATCTGGTTCCATCCTGCTGAAGCCGGGGCAACTCCTGGCGCAAAGCGGTGATGGTTGCCCGGTGGGGATGGCAGATGCCGATGGCGCTGCCCCGCTTGGCTGCCAGGCGGGCCAGGATCCTCAGTTGGGTTGTAACGTCATTCACCTCAGCGCTGTTGTCAAGAAATGGGGCAGACCGGGCCGCAGCAGACAGCCCGATCTGCCGCGCAACCGAAAGGCCCACCGACCGTGGTGTCGTCATACTGTCCACAAAAAAGAGCCCCTGTTGTTTCAACATTCCCAGGACAATGCCCATTCGTTCCCGGTCCTCGGTAAACCGTGAGCCCATGTGATTATTAGCGCCAACGACATAGGGGACCCGTAGGAAATATCCGGAAACCCGGTTTCTGATCTCCTGCTCGTCATGGGCCAGGAGCAAGCCGTTGCGCTCCAGGGGTTGCCTGGGGTAGTCACGGGGTTCCATGGGAAGATGGAGCATTACCTGATACCCCTTCACATGGGCTATTGCGGCTACCTGACGGTCTTTGGCAAGACCGGGTATAATCGAAAACGTCAGGGGAATGCCTATAGCCATCAATTCTTGCGCCTCGGCAATGCTTGAGCCCATGTCGTCTATAATGATGGCGACCGTACCGCCCCCCTTGACTGTCGGTTGCCTCACCACGGGAAGAGGAATCTTCGCCGTGGAATAGGATTTCTGCACGGGCGATACAGGTGCTTCAACACCATCTCCCCCGTCGGTGGCACCGGGCGCCACAGGCCCCTTTGTCGGTTTCCGGGATGTATCCTGTTCTGCGACCAGGGGCGGAACCGGAATCTGTTCCGGCGGTTTTTTCCCGTAATGCTCCAGAAGACCAACCACCAGGACTATCAGCACCGCGGTAAACACCAGGTAGAGCCATGGCCGCTTCCTGCCGGTACGCCTCAGGGTATTCCTGGCGCCCCGTTTTACTGTTCTCGTATTTCGTACCACCAGAAGCACCTTTCGATAGGATGACGTGCCATCAACCATGGGGGAAACCGCAATACGGGGAACTCTGTTACGCCCCGTCCCCTGCCGCTTTAGCCGCGATCAATCATAGCACAGGACGGCAAACGATTAACAGCCAAGAGACAGCCAGCGACCACCATGCCAGACACCAAAACCTCCACCCAATGAATTCATCGACCAAAGACAGGAAAATATCGTGACGATTCCCTCAATCTGTCATGCAAATCACTGCACCACACCACGCAACAAGCCACCGTCACCCGACGGCAACGGTGGCTTGCAGTAAAAATATCCGGCAGCTTTATCAGTCAGTATACGGAAAGCTGTCGCTAGACAATCTGCATGAATGCTTTGCTGCCGGCGCCACAGACAGCGCATTTCTCCGGGGCGGCCTTCTCGACGGTGTGACCACAGATGGAACAGACGAAATAATCGAATGCCTCGCCGGGTGCACCAAGGGTATCCAGGGCTTTCTGATAGAGACCGGCATGGACCTGCTCAACTTCGTTGGCATACTTGAAGCTGCGCAGGGCCTGGGCGTTGCCTTCCTGTTCCGCATCGGCAATCATCTGCGGATACATGCTCTTGAACTCGTGGGTTTCTCCGGCGATCGCTTCCGCAAGATTTTCCTTGGTACCCTTGATACCATCCATGACCTTCAAATGTGCATGGGCGTGAACCGTTTCCGCTTCGGCTGCGGCACGAAACAATTTCGCAGCCTGGGTAAAGCCTTCGCTGTCAGCCTGCTTTGCAAAAGCAAGATATTTTCTGTTCGCCTGTGACTCGCCAGCAAATGCTTCCTGAAGATTTTCCAAAGTTTTTGCCATGTGCTGTAACCTCCTTATGGGGGTGGTATCGAGGCCTAAAGCCTCGTAAGATCGCGGTGATGCTCATCGTGGGGATTGACATGGATCATCACATCACCCACGTTGCTGAAGTGCGAAAATATCAGGCGTTTCACGCTGGTGCACACTGCATGGGACTGCCTGACGGTCATGGCCGGATCCATATCAAGTTTGAGATCGACAATAATGTACTGGCCGGATCGGCGTGCACGGATATCATGAACGTGTTCGACACCCTCGACGCCTTCGGCAAGCTGCTGCAGTGCAGCGATCAATTCGTCATTGGGGCTGCCGTCCATCAAATCATGGGTCGCAGAACGAAAAGTATGATAGCCGATCCGGAAAATTATCAGGGAGGTTGCGCCGGCCACCAGGGGATCCATGAAGGCAAATCCTAAATAAGCCGCCGTTACGCCAAGCAGAGTACCCAAAGAAGTAAGGGCATCCTTGCGGTGATCACTGGCAACCGCCAGCAGGGCGGGACTCTCCAGGCGTGCACCAACGGCCAGTGAATACCGGTACAAATATTCCTTGATGCCGATTGTCGCTGCGGCGGCGAATACGGCAGCTAACCCGGGGACCTGGTATACTCCGCTGCTCAAAGACATCAGGGCACGAACCAGAATTGCCATACCGCACAAGACAATGACCAAGGCAACAAATACAGCCACAATACTCTCTGCCCGGCCATGACCGTATGGATGTCGGCCGTCATAGGGCTTGCGACCAATGCGCACGGCAATGAGGGTCATCGAAATGGCAATGAGGTCCGCAGCGCTCTCCACACCATCGGCAAATACCGCTTCTGAGTGAGCCACATAACCGACGGTCAGCTTGACGATCATGAGGAGCGCATTGACCAGGAGCCCGACCTTGATTACCCGTTCGGCGCTGGAAAAACGCTCCACTCTGTCCACCAAGTACCCTCCGCAATCAAATCGGCTTAAGTGTACCAGAATTTATCGTGACGTCATGACACAGGGATTGTTATCTGTTTATCATCCCGTTCGATCAGAGCGGCGCGCCAGCATTACCCCGGGAAGTCGTCCCTGACGTCCCGGAGATCCTTCAAGCGCAGTTGCAGTGAACGTCGTCCGTTCCATTCATTGCTCTCAAGGGTAAACGCCAGGTCAACACAACGGGCCTCGGGCACCGCGGCAGCCATGGAGAAACCAAGCGCCTCGAAACGGTACCCGTCAACCGCCAGGCGAAGTCGCAGGTGTTGCTCTTTGAGCACGGTCCGCCCGATCACCGACGCATTCCGCAGGAGGAACACCGGTCGCGGATTCCCCATACCAAAAGGTTGCAGCAGTTCCAGTTGTTCCGCCGCAGCCAGGGTTACCTGCTCCGGCAGCAATTCAGCGTCGATACAAACCTCGGGCAGGAGATCATCGTCGGCAAGTTGACCTGCGGCAACGGTATCAAACTGTGCAACAAAGTCTTCCAGTGCCGACTCATTGATGGACATACCCGCGGCATACTTGTGGCCGCCAAAACGGAGCAGATGATCGGAACATGCGGCAAGTGCATCATACAGATGGAGTCCCGGAATGCTTCTGCCCGACCCCTTGCCGCAACCTTCGTCCAGGGCGAACAGAATGGTTGGCCGGTGGAAGAGATCAACCAGTCGGGAAGCAACAATGCCGATAACCCCCGCATGCCATTCCGCGGAAGCCAGGACAATACTCCTTCTGCCGGACAGGGCCGGATTGGTGCTGACCTTTGTCAGGGCATCCCGCAGAATTGTCTGCTCCAGTGCCTGGCGCTCCCTGTTGCTGGCATCCAGTTCCCGGGCCATTTCCAATGCCCGTTGCCGATCCCGCGTGAGAAGCAGTTCAACGCCCCTGGCAGCATCCTCGAGGCGACCGGCCGCATTCAGGCGTGGAGCAAGCCGAAAACCGACGGCGGCACAATCCACCTCTCCCGCAATTCCGGAGACCTCCTTGAGGGCGGAAATTCCCGTGCGAGAACCAAAGGACAACTCTCGCAAGCCATGGGCAACCAGAATCCGGTTTTCATCCACAAGCGGCACGATATCGGCAATGGTGCCCAAGGCAACCAGGTCAAGATATTCGCGCAGGTTTGGTTCCGGACGATCGGCAAAATAACCCGTATCACGCAGCGCAGAGCGGAGGGCCATCATGAGGTTGAAGGCAACGCCGACGCCGGCCAGTGCCTTGCAGGGAAACGGGCAGTCCTTCCTGAGCGGGTCAATGACGGCCCATGCTTCGGGAAGCGCTTCTCCGGGAGTGTGGTGATCAGTAATGATCAAGTCGATCCCGCACTCGGCACAGAGGAGCGCCGCAGCGTGTGCCGTGACCCCGCAGTCAACCGTAACAATTACCCGTGCACCCCTCGTAGCGGCGGCCATGACGCTGTCCCGACTGAGGCCATACCCCTCGACAAAACGGTTCGGTATATAGTGGTAACAGGACGCCCCAAGTGCCTGGAAGAATTCAAGGAGCAGGACGGTCGCCGTAATGCCGTCCACGTCATAATCACCGAAAATACACAGTGTTTCACCACGGGTAAGCGCCGCAAGCAAACGCTGGACAGCCCGATCCATATCCTTGAGAAGAAAGGGGTTATGCAGATCGGCCAGGGCGGGATTAAGAAGGCGGCCCACCACCCCGGAGTCAGTGAACCCTCGCCCGGAAAGCACCCGGGCCAGCAGGGGATCAATTTCCAGCGCCCTGGTCAGGGCAGCAGCACACGCATCATCCTGTAATCGCATGGTCCAGCGACGGCTTAGAACCTGTTTCATGGCATCCTTGGTCAACTGGTAAAAAAAACCCCCGAAACCGGGGGCTTTCCAACAAAGCGTCGTTCAGGCTAGGCCTTGCTGCGCCGCGCTCTGCTCTCCCAGATAACTACCAGCGGACTGGCAATAAAAACTGACGATAAAGAACCAACCAGAATTCCTATGACCAGCGCCAGAGAAAAGTCATGGATGACTTCACCGCCGAACAGAGTCAGGGACAATGCCGCAAGTAAGGTAGTCAATGAAGTGATAATGGTACGTGACAAGGTCTCATTGATACTTTGATTGAAGATCTTTATCAACGGGTCCTTCATGTTCTTGCGCAGGTTTTCACGGATGCGGTCGAAAACGACCACCGTATCGGTCAGGGAATAACCGGCAATGGTCAAGGCCGCGGTTATCAACAGCAGGTTGACTTCTTTGCCCAACAGAAAAAAAACGGCAAAAATGGCCAGCACATCGTGCAATGTGGCAATGGCCGCGGCTATGCCGAACTTAAGGTCGAACCGCCAGGCAATGTAGATAATGATACCGATAATGGCAATGGCTACAGCTACCAGCGTGTCCTTGCGGAGCTTTTCGCCAATGGAGGGCCCTATTTCGGTGGAACTTTCCACAACAAAAGGATTGTTCGGAAACTGGCCGCGCAGCGTTGTTTCCACCGTCTCGGCAACGCTTCCTGCAGCTCCGGTTGTTTTCCCGACTTTTACCAGCAGTTTGTTGCCGTCGGCTATATCCTGCAGGTTTGCTTCCACCCCCTTGCCGAGGAGTGCCTTGCGCGCAGCATCCAGGGGCACCGGTTGGGCGAAAGCCAACTGCAGGGAAGTACCGCCCGTGAAATCGATGCCCAGATTTGCAGACCCAAGGGCAATCATCACGATGGAAATGATGCCGACCAAAGAGACAAGTGCGGCAATGGTTAGTGAAATTCGCCGTTTACCTATAAAATCAATTCCGGTTTTGCCGATGATTTCCATGAAATCCCCCCGACCTTAAATACTGATTTTCGCTGCCCGGCCACGGCCGAGGAAGTAATCAAAGACAACCTTTGTACCGATGAGGGCCGTGAACAGGTTGATAATAACCCCGAGACTCAGGGAAACGGCAAACCCTTTGACCGGACCCGTACCGAACTGGAACAGCACCGCCGCAGTAATCAGCGTGGTGATGTGTGAATCCATGATGGTCAGAAATGCCTTGTCATAACCGGCATCCAACGCGGCCTTCGCCGTCTTGCCGAGACGCAGTTCCTCCCTGATGCGCTCGAAGATCAACACGTTGGAATCCACAGACATACCGATCAGCAGCACGATGGCGGCAATCCCCGGCAGCGTCAGGGTTGCGCCGAATGCCGCAAGGGCACCCATCAGATAGATGATGTTTAATGCCATGCCCAGGTTGGCAACCATGCCGGAAAGCTTGTAGTAAACAGCCATGAAACAAATAACCAGAATGACACCCACCAGTCCGGCTATCAGCCCCTTGTTGATGGAATCCTGACCAAGGGAAGGACCAACGGTAACATTCTGGATAACCTTGACCGGAGCGGGCAAGGCGCCTGCCCGCAGGACGATGGCCAGGTCACTGGCCTCCTTTTCATTGAAGGAGCCGGTGATCTGGGCACTGCCGCCGGATATCCTCTCGCGGATGACCGGCGCCGAGTAGACATTATTGTCAAGGACAATGGCAAAGCGCTTGCCCACATTTGCCGCGGTAATCTGATCGAAAAGCTTGGCGCCAACCGCATTGAACTCAATGGCCACATAGGGCTGATTGAACTGGGAGTCGATGCGCACCCGGGCATCGGTAAGCAGGTCCCCGGTCAGCACGGTTTTTTTCTTGAGGACATGGGGGATTTCACTGACGGCTTTCGTGTCCGGATCTATACTTTTTTCCATGAGCAGTTCCGTCCCTTCAGGAAGGGAACCCGGTGTCATCGCTGCCGGATCGACCGATTCGTCGACCAGCTTGAATTCCAATCGCGCTGTTTTGCCGATCAGCTCGATGGCACGCTTGGGATCCTTGACCCCGGGCAACTGCACAACTATGTTCCGCAAGCCTTCACGCTGGATCACCGGTTCGGACACGCCAAACTGGTCAATGCGATTGCGGATGGTTTCCAGTGCCTGCTGTACGGCCTTGTCCCGGATGTCAGCCATTTCGGCATCGGCCATGTGCAACTGGAGATTGATGAACCCCCCTTCGTCGAAGGCCGGCTGCAGCTCCAGCCGTGAATATTTATCCTTGAGGAGTGTGCTGACCTGATCGGCAGTACCCTTGTCGAAGATTACCACGGCAATCCGGTCGCTGCCGAGACGGGAGATACTCTTGAAACGCAGTGTATTCTCGTTGAGCGTGTCTTCCAGATCCGTGGCAATGATATCCAGTTGCCCTTCCACGGCTTTCTGGGTATCAACCTCCATCACCAGGTGAATCCCGCCCTGCAGGTCAAGCCCCAGACTTATCCGGTCCTGGGGAAAAAACACGCCACGCCACCAGTTCGGCAGTGTACTGAAGAGCGTGGGCGTTAAATAGAAAAACGAAGCAAGCAGAAAAAAAATGACCAGACTGATGCGCCAGGTAAGTCCCTTGGACATGACGGACGCTCCTTTCGAAATAACTCGTTCAGGCAAACCGGGTTCTCATACCGTATCCCGGGACAACCGGCGCGCGGTTAGGACTTATTGGTGACTGCGGCAATGTACCCTTTATTGATGCGGACATTAACACCGTTGGCAATCTCGATGGTCACGATACCTTCCTCAATGGCAGTTACCTTGCCATGCACGCCTCCGGCTGTGACGATCTGATCACCCTTTTGCAGTGAGTCAAGAAGCGCTTTGTGTTCCTTTGCCTTTTTCTGCTGGGGACGAATCAGCAGAAAATAGAAAATGGCAAACATGAAAATGAGCGGGATAAAGTTCATGAATGAGCTGGCGCCGGCTTCTCCACCCGGCGTTGTTCCCAGTGCGTACGCTACATCGATCATTGAATAACCTCCTCTGTTGTTTGTCGTTTGGTGTTCTGTGAAATACCGGCCATGCAACTACCTGTCACTTGCTCTGCACGATACGCGTCGGGCATGGAACTCTTCCCGAAACGAGACGAACCGGCCGGCTGCAATTGCCTCCCGCGCCTGTTCCATCAACGAGAGATAATAATAGAGATTGTGATACGTATTCAACCGGGAAGCGAGAATCTCTCCCGATCGGTAGAGATGGCGCAGATAGGCCCGGCTGTACTTTCGGCAGACATAACAGCCACAGTCCGGGTCAATGGGCCCGGTATCTTCCCCATATCGAGCGTTCTTGATGGTGATGCTCCCGGAACTGGTGAAGAGCGTGCCATTCCTGGCATTACGGGTCGGCATTACACAGTCGAACATATCATACCCTCGATAGATTGCCTCGACAAGATCTTCCGGAGCACCGATCCCCATCACGTAGCGGGGCTGTTTTTCTGGCAGGAGTGGTTCGCACGTCTCCATGACTTCATGCATGACCGACTTCTCTTCGCCAACGGAAAGACCACCCAGGGCGAAGCCGTCAAAGCCGATTTCACACAGATCGCGGGCACTTCGGGCACGCAGGTCGGCGAAGCGTCCGCCCTGGACGATGCCGAACAATGCCTGGGAGGGGTTCTTATGGGCAGCTTTGCAGCGCTCGGCCCATCGGGACGTCAGTCCCATTGATCTGCTTACGTACGCATAATCTGCGGAATGGGCCGGACACTCATCAAAACACATGATGATGTCGGCGCCAAGCGCTTCCTGAATGGCAATGGATCGCTCAGGCGAAATGACATGATATGAGCCGTCAAGGTGTGACTGGAAGGTAACGCCCTCTTCCTTGATGCGACAGAGCTCTCCGAGGCTGAAAACCTGGAAGCCACCGCTGTCCGTGAGAATGGGCCCGGACCAGCCCATGAACTTGTGGAGGCCACCCAGCCTGCCGATCACTTCGTGACCGGGTCTCATATAGAGATGATAGGTGTTGGCAAGGATGATGCGCGCCTTGACCTCCCAGAGTTCTTCGGGTGTCATCGCCTTTACGGTCGCCCGGGTGCCCACGGGCATGAACATGGGGGTATCAAAGGTCCCGTGCTGTGTCTGCACAGAACCAAGCCGCGCAGCGCAGGACGGGTCCTTATGTTTCAACGTAAATTCAAGTGACGCCACATGAAATCCAGTAGGTTGCTTTTCTATAACAGTTCGACAGCTCCGGTCCGTTCACCATTCAGTATATGAACATGGCATCACCGTAGCTGAAAAAACGAAACTTGCGACGGACCGCCTCTTCATACGCCCGGAAAAGAAATTCCTTGCCGGCAAAGGCCCCAACCAGGAGCAGCAGGGTAGAACACGGCAGATGAAAATTGGTGATCAGGGCATCAATCACTTTGAAGCGATACCCGGGATAGATGAAGATATCAGCTTCACCCGGACCCGGAACCACACGCCCCTGCAGGGACGCCCCATGCTCAAGCGCCCGCGTAGTCGTCGTACCGAGGGCAATCACCCGCCCGCCCCGCGCCTTGCAGACAGCAATTGCCGCAACGGTCTCCGGAGGAATTATATAGTGTTCGCGGTGCATGCGGTGCTCATGCACCCGTTCCACACGAACCGGCAGGAACGTCCCCAACCCCACATGCAGGGTCACGCTGGCAATTGTCGCTCCCTTGTGACGTACCGCGTCCAGAAGTTCCTCGGTGAAATGGAGGCCGGCAGTTGGCGCCGCTACGGCGCCGCTGTTGCTGGCGAACACTGTCTGGTAACGATTGCGGTCCTCCGGTGCTGCCTGGCGACGGATATAGGGCGGCAACGGCATGGAACCCTGTTCCTCCAGCCACGGAGCAAAGTCCACCTCACCGGTGAACGAA
>CAYSWG010000031.1:4212-16041 GCA_964434465.1 uncultured Geobacteraceae bacterium | reverse complement strand
ATAAGAAAGCTTTATTAAACATACTCACAACCATAAGGAGGCGAGTTCGTGATTAGCGAAAAAAATAAACAGCAAGAACAGTTGTCATTAACGGCATTGACACCAGAACGGATAGACGATCGTATTGACTTCAATGGAAATAGTCTTGATAACCCCAACTATTTCCATGTCTGTGAACCCCCTGATATTACCCTTACCACTGAGCAAATTGACAGGGCTTTAGAAAAAGGAGAGGACTTAGACATTGTCTACCAGAATCAAACACTTACGATAGAACAGATGAATAAAGCATTAGATATGGGTGTTCACCTTGATTATCTTTATGAAAATCAAACGCTTACTCCTCAGTTAATAGATAAAGCATTAGACATGGAAACTAACAATGGATTGTATCGGCTTTATGCTCGACAAAAGCTTTCTCCCAATCAAATAGATAAAGCTATTGATAAAGGGAGTTTTTTGAATTGGCTCTTTTTTAAACAAAAACTCTCACATCAACAGGTAAATAGAGCTATTGAATCCGCATTATCTCTAAGCTTTGTTTTCACCTTCCAAAAGCTTTCTCTTGAACAAATTGACATGGCTTTGGAAAAGTGCAGATTCTTGCAGCCATTATTTGAAAATCAAAAGCTATCCTCTGAACAGATAGATAAGGCTATTGAAATAGGGAGGGAGTTATGGTCTCTTTATCAGAATCAAATTCTATCCCCTCAACAGATAGATAAGGCTTTAGAGAAAGGGATAGAGTTGAGATGGCTATACCTGCACCACAAGCTCTCCCCCGAACAGATTAGCAATGCTATTGCCAAAGGGATAGACTTGGATGCCCTTTATCAGTATCAGAAGCTCTCTCCTGAGCAGATTGATAAAGCTATGGATGCTGCATTTGTCGCAGGGTTTGCAAACCTTTACACTTTTCAGGAGCTTTCTTCTGAACAAATAGATAAGGCAATGGATATTGGTCAGGATTTGGAATATCTTTATCAGAATCAAGCTCTGACACCAGAACAGATAGATAGAGCTGTTAAAACTGGCAAGTTGGTCTCTCTTGGCTCCCAGACCTGCAGTATAGCCCCTGTCATCTTGCAAGGCAATAACACTATGCTGAAGGCATTGGACAGATTGCGGGCAATGGATATGTGATGTTCTCCCAAGTTCGTTAGTAATCAGTTTTTACTATTTACTGAAAGCAATCCAATCTAAGAAGAAAGAAATAAAATAAAAAAAATGACAACAGAAGGAATCTTATAAGGAGAAAAAATGAGCAGCAAGCTTACTATTGAGCAGATTGACAAATATTTAGAAACAGGTTCGGATTTAGGCTGGCTTTATCTTTCGCAGAACTTAAACGCTCGTCAAACAGATAAGGCAATTAATAAAGGCAAGTGGCTGAGGGTGCTTTACCATCAAGCACTTTCTCTTGAACAGATTAGTAAGGCAATTGAGATAGGAAAAGAGTTAGATGTGATTTTTACATGTCAAAAGCTCTCTCCTAAACAAATAGACAAGGCTCTGGAGATAGGGATGGATTTAGACTCTCTTTACAAGCATCAGAAGCTCTCTCCTGAACAGATAGATAAAGCTATGGAGAAAGGCGTTAGCTTGTCACAACTGATTATTTATCAGATATTGTCTCCTGACCAGATTGACAGGTTGCTGACCCCAGATTACGAGAAAATCCTCTTTTTTCTTTACCAAAACCAGACCCTTTCTCCTAAGCAGGTAAATAAAGCTTTAGAAATAGGTTCGGATTTGGGCTGGCTTTACAAATATCAAAAACTTAATTCTCAGCAAGTAGACAAAGCTCTGGAAGCAGGAGAATATTTGCATGTTCTTTATGAGCATCAGAAGCTATCAATCAGGCAGTTAAACATATCGTTGAGTAGTGGAATAAATGACGATTTTGACTTGGCGTCACTGTATCGTCATCAAACTCTCAATACAGGACAGATTGGTAAAGCTTTAAAAATAGGAAAGCAAATTAATGAAGTTAAGCGCCAATCCGCCTATAATGCTATGATGTCTGAGTTTCTCAATTCCTTTGGATAGCTGGCAAGAGCCTTTGGATGATGCCGTTAAAACCATAGCAGAAGCAGGCGTGCATCTAATTTTGATCTTCACGAGCCATACGCTGCAAAATCAGGAGGCAATCACATCTCTTGATTTTAGCGTTTTTTTTTGTTAAAATGTGTGAAATGGCGACTTGGGCAATAGGCGACATACATGGAGAAAAGGCACTTCTGGTTAAGCTCCTTAAGTGGGTAGGGAGAAACGACAGCGACCCTGTTTTTATTTTTCTTGGAGACTATGTAGGACGCGGAAGTGATAGCTTTGGCGTAATTGAAACACTGATTTCATTGAAAGAGTCTGACGAGAGGCACATCTTCCTGATGGGCAACTGGGACTACTATTTTTGCCTCTCAGCTCTTTCTGATAGCCAATCCTGCTCACTAAATCATTCTTTTAGGGAGATGATTCCCGAAAAAAAGGAAAAATACTTTGAGTTCATGTCGAAACTAAACGCAAGACATATTTCAGGTAATTTTCTGTTCTCGCACGCTCCAATCCCAGATAATATTCCAATATGGGATTTGGAAATTAACGACTATTTCTGCAAATCTGCCAAACACTTTAACAGCTATAATCATGTTTCTGGACTCGCGGTTGTTTGTGGTCACTCAAGGCGGTCTAAACCTACGGTTATAATGAAAAACGCAAGAGATGCTGGTCTCGTTATGGTTGATACAGGCTGCGGCATTGGTTATAGCCTGACTGCCGTAAATATTGACTCACTTGCCAGCGGTAAGCTGCTCGGTCTTTCAGCAAACAGGTTTAAATCTTATTATTCGGTATTTGACATTGTAAAGCATCAAATCAGTCTTGATAATGCACATAAGCTCTTGCCGCCAAAGCAAAAGGCATTTGCCTTTCCGCTCTCCACTGCGGCTTACGTCTAAAACTGAATCTTTTGTTATTCAATATCTTCATCCTCTGGGTAATCTCTGTAGCACATGCTCTTTTCGTGAAAGTAGATACTGCATCCCATCATTCCCCTGTTCCTTCCTTTTGCAAGAATTAGTTTTGTCTTGCTCGCGAGCTTATGTTCGCTGTCGTTGGTAATCGTGTCCCTGTGCAGAAAAATAATCAAATCTGCGTCTTGCTCAATACATCCCGAATCCCGAAGGTCTGACATCCTTGGCACACGTTGACCCTTATCGGAATCCCTGCTTAATTGGGAAATGAGGATTATTGGAACTTTGCACGATTTAGCGAGGTTTTTAAAACTTTTTGTTATCTCCGCTATTTCTTTTTCTCGATTGTCAAACCTGCGGGTTGTCGCAGTTGGTGCATAATTGAGCAACTGAAGATAGTCAACTATAATCAGGTCTGTGCCTGATTTTGTTTTTTGTTTGATGTCATTTGCTATCTCAGTAAAAGTTGACTTGTCAAAGACATAAACCAATCCGTCAGAGATAGAAGTTTTCTGCATTAATGCTTCGCACTCCGATTGGGACATCCCATGTGTAAAAATATCCTGTATGCTTTTGCCCGTATAATTTACAATATGACGCTCACCCATCGCTAAATTGCCCATTTCAACCGAATATATTACTGGTTTTCTTTTTAGCGTGCCAGCAATGTGCTCGGCTATTGTTGTGCAGAATGCTGTTTTACCGACCGATGGTCTGGCGCCCACAATGACAAGGTTGCCCTCCTGCAGCCCAAGAATGCGGTTGTCCAGTTCTTTAAATCCAGTGGTGATGCCATAGCTCCCCTGATTCCTTGCTACCACAAGTGCAGACATGGCCTGTGTGATTACATCCCTGACGGAAAAGTCGGTTTTCTGCATATCTGAGACGCCAAGGTGAGTTGTCCTCAGCTTATCAATGAAAAGTTGAATTGCGTCAACTACGCTAACGATATGGTTCTTTGAGAGTGCAGACTTGGAAACCTTGCCCACTTCAAGTATAATGTTTTTCTGTATATACCTTTGCAATCGGGTGTTTTTCATCGCCTCAATGCTTTCTTTTATAATCCTGCGGTCTTTAATCACAAGGTCTGAAATGCCTGCGTTTTCGGATAATATAACCGCAATGTCCGCGACTGTCACGTCCCCGACATTGACTGACTTATCAAATGATGCCGACTGAGAGGCCTGTTGCTGCAGTATTTCCTGCTCAATTTTCATTGCTGTTATATCCTCAGATTTGAAGAAGAGGTTTCGCGCAGCGTCAAAAATTTTCTGGTGCTTAATGTCGGCAAAATCTTCAACGGTTACGGTCGAAAAAACCTCCGAAAGCTGCGATAATCCACTTGCTTGCAATTGATGTCCGTCAGATACTCCCTTTTGATTTCTCGTTGCTATTTCTGATGCGCTTAGATGCAGAATGCCTGAAATAACTATCGTCTCGGACGTCCATGCCATAGGCAACGGCATGACGCTCTCAATTTTCATGAGCATTTCCATATTGTCGTTCTCTGCTGTTCTTTTTTTCTTTGCCATCTTGCGACTCCTTTTTTTACGAGGCTTCTGCCTCAGATGCTTCTCTGTTTCTATTTCACACTCTCTTAATTCTTGGCTCTTAATTCTTGGTTTATCATTTTCCATCCTTTTTGTTTTTGCCTCAAGTGAGGCAAAAACAAAAAGGCAGCATAAGATGAGTTTACAACAAACCTGCTTTCCTCAGCGTAAGATTTGCCAAATTTGCCAAATTTGAACGACACGACGACTGAATGCTAAATGCCTGAAGATGGGCAAGTAGAGGCAGGAGTCTTTGACTGGGCATTTTTTGCGTTTTGCCGTAAAACTTCTTTGCAGCCATCATCAAAGGGGATGTCTTTCTGCGCCCTTGCAATTACCTGCTTAATATCTACCCTTCTGCCTCGTTTGCGATCAAGCGAGGCTTTGCAGGAATTAAGGCAATCTTTGAGCAATACGCCAAATGCGGGACTTTTTTTGACTGCTTGATTTTCAAGTGTATGAACATAAGAGATGAGCCATTCCATCATCCCCATTATTCTTTCTTTTTCTCGCTCTCTTCCACTGTTCAGCGAGTCAAGCCACGCGCGGAAGTCGCCTGACAGCACAGTGGTTTCTGATAAGTGGCTGGCGACTTTTTTTTTGGCAAAGCGGTGACGCATAACAGATTGAGTGTCTTTTTTGGCTGACTTATTGCTGCCAGACAGATTGATGCAGTGGCGGTACTGCGGGGCACCGCAAACTCTTTCCAATTCCATCGCATAGGAATAAATATCTGTGACACGCTGCAGCAATACTGTCAGGACAAGCCCGTCAATGCCGCTTACATGACCCCTGTTCTCGGCAAATGCTGAGGACATCCGCGCAAGCATACCCATTTTGGTTGCGTTTTCTTTTGCTAAATGGTCAGTGATTTCACTGGTATCAAAGATAATTTCCTGATTGACTGATCTGGATTTTCTCATGGCTGTATTTATCCTCCCCAAAAAAGATGCGTAATGTTCACAAAATGGGATATTTTACACAAAAACATACCCATTTACGAATTAAGAACTTTCTTGTCAGCAACAAGACTGAAGATTGAACTAATTAAATCAGCATACACGTCTGTGGCGCTGACCTGCTGTTTTGTTTGCGAAGAAGCAGCAGCGGTATTGCCAGTTAAGTTTCGCGAAATAGTCATATTGATATATCCTTCTTTTTGTGTTTGTTATGCACTTAATAATAAGATAGGTTTTTTTTAAAATTTGAAATAACTATTTTAAATATATGCTTTCTGATACAAAAGCTTTAATCTGCTATGCTGATGGCAACAATGGGCACTCATTGTACGTTAAAAGCAACGGCGACGTAGTAACGGCGCCGTTGGGCTTCCGCATTGGGGCTATTGTCCACGATTCGCAGTGGAAAGATGATGATTGCGTGATACTTCACGGCGAGTCAGTCTGGATTAACGTTAAAACAAAGGAAGTGCTTTTTATCGGGGGCGACAACGCAGAGCACTGCTCGATCATTAAAAACAAAAAATTCCTTGTCAGAATCGCCAAGATAACGGGAACAATGGTGCTTTGGCATATTTAATCCCCATTTCCTGCCAGCCCATCAGCCAGCAAAGCAATTAACGTGTTGCTGACGCACTTGAGACTATTGTTCCAACCTGACGCGACTAAGAGATAATAAATAACATTTTAAGTTGCTGCAGTCAGGAGGCCAATGGCATGTAATTTTTTTGCATTACATGCCATTGGTAGGCACAGGCGGCAAATGGCATGTTTTTACGGAGTCATGTCTGGCGTATTAACCCTGCGCTTATGCTGACTTGTTTGGGACATATCTTCCCCAATTGGTGGTCTCGCAGCTAATTGTCTTTGCTTTTCCATTATAGTGGTCTGTACGTTTCTGGCATAATCATAGCGGTTTATAACGCCCAAAAGCCTCGTCTCCATATCCCTCTTGATTTCGTGCGGCAATTTGTGGTCATAAGGCGAGTAATTCAGCTTTTTGAACTCATTCTCAATAAACCTGTCGGTAAAGCCTCTGTCTTTGAGAGCTCTGATAAGCACTGGCAAGCTGATAGCCGCCAACAGTAAGCTTGCTGAGTCGTCAAGCTGGTTTCTCTGCAATGGCTGTGCTGGCTTCTTTTTGCCAGTGGCAATTTCTCTTGTTAAAGATGATAACCTATTGTAATACGAGTTCGCCTGCTGCATTTCAGCTCTCAAGTCTGCCATCGCCTCTTTCAGAAGTTTTGCGGTTTTGCCCATCGTAAACATCCTCCTTTCCTCTTTTTTTTTATTAGTTAAATAGCAATCTTACGTTGTCTTGTGCGACTTGCTATTATTATAGCTATAATAGCAAGTTTTAAAAAAGGAGATAATCTATGATGAAAAAACTGTGCATTCATGAGTTAATGAACAGCATTACAACCGAACTGCAGATTTCCCCATTGTATTACAATGCGGCTCTGCTGTCTATTGCGGACAGGGACACCACAGCCATCAGCATCTCGCACAAAGAGACGCTGGAGGAAATTATTAGGAATCTTCTTCGCAGGTGCCACTTCCTTAGCTTGAAGGCAGATGGCTATATAGATGCTACTGGCGCGCTAAAAATATCTCGCTACTACGAAAACATGGCGAATCTGCCAACTGCTGGTGCAAGAATGACGCAAGAAAGGGAGTTCCATTGCTGTGTCACAGAAGATTGCGACTGCAAAAAGGAGACGCCCAAGCGCTTCCTGAAGTGTTTTATAACCATTGACCACTCAAAGAATAAAAGTTGGGACGCAACGGCATACATTGAGAGTTCGCTTACGGCAATCGCCTGCGAAATGATGAGACGGGCAGACGACTTCAGCGGACAGTTCTATCCCCAGTTTACACTCAAAAATAGAGAAATAGTGGTTTACCGTTGGTCAGTCACATCCCTTCTTCTGTCATGTCAAGTGAGGAGTGAAGACAGGTCACCGCTGAATGAAGAAATGGAGTTTTTAACAAAGTTTATTGAACTAATAAAAGCAGAAATGGAAGCAAGGTTTGGTTTTAAGGTTCTCTTTAATGTTGAATAATCGCAAAAAAAAACTGATTTTCCGTATTAAGACAGAGAAAAAAAACAGAAAACCGAATTAAAGAACATAAGGTTAGAGAAGCAAAACGTCTAAGAATCTCCAAATTGGCAATGCCGTTCCGCCTATTTTTGGCGAGATTATTGCAAAAGAGATTTTAAAAAGCATATTCGGCAACTCTGAGGAGCCTAAAAAGGATTCTCCTCTGCAATATGCCGTTAGCGATTAGGATTTGTCGCCGCTAATCCTTTCCCTGATGTGTTGATACAGCATTTCTTTGTAAGAGGCTGATTTGGTGTTTTGCATTAAAACTCTCCTTTTAAAACCTTAATCCAGTTGTTATACACAAGCCCTATGTATCTTACTTGCTTATGGGGTGTTCTTGCGTTGTACCTGCCAACGCCTCCCCATCCGTTAAAGTGAGTGTTTTCTACCAGATAGTTTGCCAGTATCTGGCTGCCTATGCAGACATTCGCAAAAGGGTCAAGCAGGTGGTCAATGGTAACTCCAAGTTTTCGCCAAGTCTTGTAGTTTACCTGCATCAGTCCAACGTCTATATTGGACTCTCCGACCCTGTATATAAACTTTCTTGCGTCTTCTTTTGTATTGAAGCATTTAGACGTTTTGTTATCGTTATTGTTTACACAAAACGGACGCCCACCCGATTCTGTCTTAATTACTGCCATCACCAGCGACTTGTCCACGCCAGAGCATTGCTCGCCTATCTTAGCAAACGACATGATTATCTGTGACATATTCATTTTTCCATTGTTGCCTATGGCTGTGCTGGATGACGACGAGAGTGACATTTTTGGAACTGACAAGAAATACGCCAGTGCAAAACAAAACGCGACAAGCGGAAATGTCTTGGATTTCACAAACTTCTTTAACTTCTTTGTATTGAAAAACCTCATTGTTACCTCCTTTGCGGTTCCTCTCAGTTTTCTTTCTTTCGCTTTTTTTTCTTTTTAAAAAAACTATATCTATTAATAGATATAGTTTTTTTAAGCTTTCATATCGAAGACTGCAATGTATGCTATTATAGTAAAAAATTTCAGAGGTATTTCATGAATAAAATCAAGGAACTTAAAAAGTTTGTGGACATTGAGGATTTTATTGGCAATCACATCCAGCTCATGTCGGCTGGCAAGTATAGAAAAGCAATTTGCCCATTCCATGCCGACAGCAAGCCAAGCCTGATTATAAAAAAACCATCGCAGACATTTAAGTGCTTTGGATGCGGCGAGAGCGGCGACGTTATTGACTTCTGTGTCAAAATTGACGGAATCGCATGGTCGGAGGCAGTCAAAAAATTGAAAGAAATAGCCGTGCAAAACGGATATGTTGAGGTTGAATCAACGACAACGAAAGTCTTAAATCTTGCGCAATCTTTTTTCAGGCAGAGCCTGCTAAAATGTGGCAACGGATCGACACAGTCGTCTTTTTTGGCAGAAAGAAGCATTTCCGTAGAATCGCAAAACGAATGGCTGATGGGATACTCGCCTAAAGACCCGATGTCTCTTTACAATTACCTAAAAGCAAAGGGTGTAAACGATGACGAAATGGTAGAAAGTTCTCTATTTAGCGCCAAACTCACACCCCTTTTCTCCCACAGGATTACTATGCCTATTTTTGACGAATACGGCGAGATAGTCGCATTTGGAGCAAGAAAAATATCATCCACTGACAAGTCCGCAAAATATTTAAACACTGTTTATAAAAAGCATGATACCCTTTTTGGCATGTCAAGGGCGTGCAAAAAAATACAGGAAACCTCGCACTGCTTTGTGACCGAAGGCTACATGGACGCCATCCAGCTTCATGCCGCAGGCATAAAGAATGTTGTAGCAGTCTTGTCGGCATCGGTCAGCGACATGCAAATAAAGAAAATTAAAAAGATAGCAAAACACATAACTCTGATGCTTGATGGCAACAGTGCGGGGATTGCCGCGATGAAAAAAGCTGCCTGTCTGATGCTCGAACATGGGGTTATGGTTTCCGTTGTCGTATTGCCAAGCAATGAAGACCCTGACAATACCGTGAGACGGCTGGGCTTTGATTATAACGCAATAATGAGAGAGATTAAGTCGTGCGCAATGAACGCTTGCGATTTTTTCCTGTCGGTTGGAATGTCGGCCAACGGCATAGCGGATGTTATCAGGAAAATCCCTGAACCAGAAACCCAATTCATGATGCTCAAGCATCTGTCATATAACTGCAATATACCGATTTCAGTGCTTGCTGCCTCGCAGCTCGCAAAACAAAGAGAGGACAAGTGCCCATCAAACAGCCAAAATAAAGCAACAACAATAGACTACATCTGGATGATGGCGATTAAGCGCTGCCTGATTTCAGAGTCGTTCCTTGCAAAAATCAAATCAGATGATGTCCTTGCTGGCGGATTCGTATCTAACAGGGAGATGTCGGAAATACTGTCAAGCTTGCTGAACAACTCTGGCGATGATTCAATTCATTGGTCAGACGAACAACTGGCAATAATTGAGGAGCTGATAGATACTGACTTCTCGTCTGACGCGTGGGATGATGAAAGCGTCCTAAACATACTGAGGCGCAGCATAGCGAACACCAGCATTAAGTCTGCAATAACAGCCACTGATATTGACAGGGCGCTTGCGCTGAAGTGCAGGATTGACGCATAACCCTCTGCCTCTGACTGACAGCACCACTTGAGGCATCCTGCTGTCAGTCATTCGCTTTTTATTCCTTATTTGAACTCCTACATTGAGGCAGAAGGCTGGAGCAAATGCTTTGCTTCGCTGATGGCGCTGTCAAATGTCTGGTTTCCACTGCCTGCGATTGACATGTATTGCATAATGTTCTTATTCTCTTTGATTGCTGTCTTTATGTTGTCCTTATTGACGAGAATTTCGCAGATCGGGATTACGCCAAAGTCTTTTGCAGGCAGCAGCCTTATTGAAATAATGCCAGCCAGCGCTTGAGCAAGCCTGTAGCGTGCGAAATCCTTGAAATCGCTTGGGAACATATTAACAACCCTCTCTACAGCCGCGACCGCCCCTATTCCAGCGTGCAACGCGGCGAATACCAAATGACCCGACTCAGCCAGCGAAAGGACAACGTCCATTTCCTTGTCGCTCCTTACCTCTCCCACAACAACCACGTCAGCCATCATCCTTAGTACATCCATCAGCGACTGGTAGTAATCAGGGCTGTCAACGCCAACCTCTCGATGCGTAATGAATGACTTTTTTGCAGGGTGTATATACTCAAGAACATCCTCTAGGATAACGATGTGCTTCTGCATGGTCTCGTTAATTATGCCAACCAGCGACGTTATTGTCGTAGTTTTGCCGCTGCCTGTTGGTCCTGTTACGAGAACAAGTCCGCTTGGCTTCTCAGCAAACTCTGCCAGCGATAGCGGCAGGTTCAGATCAGAGAGTGTCCTGATTTGTGGCGGTATAAGCCTGATAACGCAAGACAGCGAGCGCTTCTCTTTGTAAATGGTATATCTGCACCTTGTCTTTGTTTTAGCGTGCGTAAAGGATATGTTCAGGCTGCCCTTAATATCAAGCCTTTTGCATTGTTCATCTGAAAGGAAACGCCTGAGCTTTATATTTTCTTCCCGCGCCTCATCCTCCGTCTGTATCGGAAAATCAGTCAGAAAATGGACAGTCCCCCTGAGAAAATAGGCAGGGTGACACCCTTTTTTTATTATTACATCCGAAGCGCCGTCCTGTATCCCCCTATCAATTATCTTGTCAACCATTTCAAGCATTTTTTACCTCCAGTTTTGTTTTTTTTGTATTGCATTAGGACTTTCTGATTCTGTTTCCATGTCAACCCCAAACAGCGCGTGAAACGAAAGCACGTCGCTGGTAATCTGTTTTTGTGTTACTGTGGCAGTATAAAGAGGCTGAGAAAAGAGAATGTCGTCGTCGCCGCTTTTCACGTAAATGCAGCCGTCCTTTGCGTCATCGTCATCGTAGAAGAAAAGGTGGCTATCAATTATGTCCTGCGAAATGCCATCCATTATGCTCTTAACCCTCCGTTCTGACGGATGGAACACTACCACAAACTTGTCGTTATCAATATGGTATGTATCTGCCTTGCTCTTTCTTGACGTCTCGTGCAGCAGATTGGCAACATACTGAATAACATCGTTTGTTTTCATGCTTCCATATTTCTGAGCATAGGTCTTCACGCCTTTCAAGCAAACATACACAATATTGCTGCCGTCAGCGAACCTGCACTCCCGCAGGTGTTTGTTCAATATTGCAATATTTGGCAGCATCGTTATTGTGTTTTGCGT
>CAYSWG010000031.1:0-4196 GCA_964434465.1 uncultured Geobacteraceae bacterium | reverse complement strand
CGCATTTGCCGCATCAAGATATATTTTTTTCTTATCCACCATCCCCACATATTCGCCATACTCATTAACAATGACCACGTCGTCTCCGCTTTCCGCCATTTCCAGTATTTCCATGAGTGGGCTTGCGATTTTGGCAACCTTCACTTTGGACAGCGGTGCAATGATGGTATGTATCTTTCTATTCAAACAAACGTTGCTTGTCTTGCAGCAGATAGACAGCATCCTGAACACATCGTTTCTCATGACTATGCCTGCGACCGCCCTCATCTCATTAATGACAGGAAGGGAATTAATGGACACATGCTTGTCCAAGAACTGGATAATAGCGTCTTTAATGCTGGCTGTTGCCTGCAGCGGATCAATGAGTGCGATAAAGCTTGGGTGCAAAATATCGTCTCTGCTTATTTTCACGGGAGGATCATGGTTAATTGCGGGGAAATCGCTCACGAAATATGTCGCATTGTTGTTAATATCAGAGCTTGCGGATTCATCTATCGTAACAATCCCAAGATTATGAAGCGCACCTGTCAGCGCAGCCACCACAGTGGCGTGTTTCATTGACATGTCGCTATCGTCGTCAATGTCTGCTGTTTTTTTTGCTGTCTGCCACGCTTCGCAATTGCCAGAGAAAATAATGGCTGGGGGCGGCGACTGTAAAAGGTCGGAAAAAACGATGTTGCTCACGCAGTCGCTCTGCATTACATATTTCCATCTGGGGTCTAAGTTCATCCCAACAGTAAAGATATTGCCTGACGGTATGTCGTATTGGAAGCTAATTGAATCAAGGGTTTCCATTATTTTTCTTTGCTTTTGCCTCTGCTCTTCCTCAGATAGTGTGGCTTTTTCGCTAAGAAACGCATTATCCCTGAAAACAAAAATGTGGGAAGTTCGGTTAGTGTCAGAAAAGGCATTGAACAATATGTTGCCGTCATAGTCAACATCTGCCATTGCTATCATTTCGGGTATTTTAGTAATATCGCACGCAATAAGCCTGCCGATTACGGTTGCTGTGTCAACCCGCAGGTGGATTTGTCTGACGACTACTGGCAGCGCTTGCGGAGAGGAGTCGTTATTTTTTTCCATAATTTTTAACGCAAGGGTCTGAGGTTTGCGTTTCCTCCTTTTTTTATTTAATATATTTTGCTTGATTCTTTTTCAAAAATCTGGACGCCAATTTTTAACTTTTTTATTAGTCAGCATGTTGTCGCTATTTAAATAAGCAGCAACTTGATTTAATGTTAATGCCCAAAAGCCTCCGTTTTTTTGCACCATCTTCCCAACTGCGTTTAAAGATTTGATTTGGGCTTCTGAGAAATCGGCGCTGCCATCTTTTGCAATAAAACAAAATATTGTTTTTGATGGTCTCTTATTGGAGTCATCTATTACTTCTGCGATAGAATACACGCCTGTCATTTTAGGAGTGATAACATACAAACAATAATCGCAATTCTCCCGCTCGTATAATTCCTGCTTATATGCTTCATCGTTCCACTCATCAACAACTGGATTAAAGAAATCAATATTCAACATCTTAATAAGATCGTCTCTCCAAGTAGATTCATTACACGTGCCACCCAAGAATACTTTTTCCTTTTTCTTCATCTTCTGATTCTCCTTTAAAAATTAAATATTATCATCCATGTACTGTCTGGCAATATCTTCTTTAAGCACTTTTGTGAGTAAAAGTCTTTTTATATGCTCTGAAAACAATCGACCACCCTGAATTAAAATTTCGTTGTTTAGCTGATTCTCCTTGCTTCTTCTGATAAGATTTTTTACCGCAACCGTAGCCATAAGATTCTCATAGATGATTTGCAGGGATTCCGCTCCATCTGCTTCGCCTTTTTCTGTTTTTTTGCTAATAGGTATCAGCCTCTGCCACATGACATATCTGAGTGCGGAGGCAAGACGATTTCTGGTAAGCGCGCTGTCGTCGCTAGACGTAAGTCCAGTAATCCTTGCTATTACGTCTGGAATACTGCTTGCGTGAATCGTTGTCAGTATCAGGTGCCCTGTTTCTGCTGCCTTTAAAGCAGCCGAAAGCGTTTCAGCGTCCCTTATTTCCCCGATTGCTATCACGTCAGGATTCTGCCTGAGCGCGTCCTTTAGCCCATCATGAAACGAAATTACATCGATCCCAACTTCCCTTTGCGTAACAAGAGACAATTTGGGATGGTGCAGGTACTCAATTGGGTCCTCAATAGTGACAATGTGATAATGAAAAGTTTTGTTCAGGTAGTCAACGCAAGCTCCCATTGTAGTCGTCTTCCCTGAGTTTGCGGGTCCAGCAAAAAAGATAATGCCGTCTCTTGCCGTTATTGCGGACTTGATTTCCTCGTTGATTCCGAGTTCCGTAAAAGACGGAACCTCTGACGTTATTTTACGCATTACCATTGCAACCGATCGCTTCTGGTAAAAAACATTAATTCTGAGTCGGCATCCGTTATTGCCGACTTGAAGGGACAAGTCAATATTCTTCGCCCCTTGTGGTATGCAGTCATAGCCGCCTGCCTGCATTGACGAATGCGGGAGCAGAGAATGGTGAGAGACATTGCTCTGTCTTAACGACGTCTCCATTATAGCGTAAATATCACTCTCCTTAATGGGCTGCTCGTCAGCCATGTCAACTACTTTTTCCATTACCCTGATTTTTGGCACTGTGCCAGAAAACAAAAAAAGGTTGTTCGCCTGCGGGTTTTCCACGAACCTTTGGATTAGATTTTCCCACCTATTGCCCAGATTTCTATCTACGCCTTCGCTGCCAACATCGTTTTCAGTCTCCATAGGCTGTTACAGACCTCCTGTGCATATCCCTGGATATTTGAACTCTGAAATGCAGAGCTTTTGGCACACCTTCTGGGGACTTCCTTCTTTTTTGTCGTTGCTAATGCAGGCGTTGGACTGCTGCAGCAAGAACTTCATCCTTGCCAATGAGTTCACCGTACCCGTGGCAGGGAAAATAACCCTGCCCTCAAAAGGGAAGCCCTTTGGCGATGGGACAGGGAGTCCAATGTTGCCGTCAGGGAAGATATGGAGAACATTGCAGATGCTTGAGCCAATATACTCGACCTGAAGTTGCGCCACCCTGTGCCTGCCGAAAACATCAACTGCATCTTTTACTAAACCTACATATTCATTAACGCTGAGGCAGTAGTTGTTCAGGAGCATCTCCTGCTGATTAACAGGAAGAAATTCGGGAATTTTCAGGGGTGCAACTGAAACATGGGTAAATGGCAGCCTGTCAACGGCTTTAAAATGCCTGTCCGTATTCTTTGTGGCAGTCACTATTACGTGAATAGGCATCAGGCGAGATGCGTGATAAACATTTTTACGCCACTGATTGAAGTCGTTTTCGTCCCTGAACCTGAACTCATCATAGCTTGTACAGATGCTTGAAATATGAGAAGCAATATCTGTTATCCATTCTTTTTTTACATTTATCAAATTGCTCACAACGCTGTGCACAGACTTTGTAAAGACATTTCTACTGTCGTCAATCCTATCCTTTATGTATTTTGCACCCAACAGTGAAACCTCGCCTCCGTACCAGTCAATGATGCAATCGTCCCTTACACCCTCGCGCCTGAGATTTACCAGCCGTCGTTGAAGGACAGACGTGCTGATTGTCCCGACATGCTTTTTCCTGCAGGCGCTGAACAGACAATGCCCGCAGCGCATGTCGCACTCGTAAGTTGGCATTATATTTAATGTGGAAACGCCAAACGACTTATTTATGTTCCAGAATTGATTTTTTTCCATTCCTCCTTCTCCTATCTCTTTGTATTGGACTGTATTTCCTTAATGGTCTTAAAAAACTGCTTGCAGCTCTTGCCATCCATTTTTGCGGCGTGGATTGGACAGCCGCCAGCGCAAATATTGAAGTGCTCGCACTTGCAAATTGTCGCTTTCTGGTTGGCAATCAGCTTTAAGCGCTGCCTTGACTGCCATATTGACTGCATGTCCGTTTTATCATCAAGCAGGCTGCCGAATGTCCACTCGTTTGAGCATTGCGCCGCTAAATCAGGACAGTTGGATACGTTGCCCTGCGCGTCAATAGTGATGGTATCAGACATGCACTGACCGCTCCAGCAGCTTGCCCCCTGCTGTAAAGGCAATGACTCCACGATAGAATCAATCGGCGAGATATGGTAGGCATAGCGTCCCCTGTTTCTGTATATCTTTTTTGCTATTTCCTC
>CAYSWG010000030.1:0-16302 GCA_964434465.1 uncultured Geobacteraceae bacterium | reverse complement strand
AACAGTGAGAATTGCAGTTCAAGACCATATATACATTGTTAGGTGAACAGTATTGCGCCTAACCTGAAGGAATGACACTTTAATTAGCCCTTCGGGTGATTGCATAAAGCGCTCCTGCTGTTTGAATGGAGGGTACCAGACGCAGGGCGACTCCCTGTCGCCCACCGCAAAAAGAGAACTGTGCCACGGGACCACCGGCAGTAAAGGAGACGTCATGAAGGTTGCACTTATCGGTGCGGAACTGGAGGAGAATCTTGGACTGCGTTATATGGTTTCATCCCTGGAGACTGCGGGGCACCAGCCGAGAATCATCCCCTTCAACGAAACCGCTGATATCCCGGCAGTCGTGCAGCAGGTCCGCCGGTTCGCCCCGGATATCGCCGGGCTTTCCATGGTGTTCACCGACCGGGCCAGGGAGTTCTGCCGACTGGCCGCAGCCCTGAGAGAATCAGGCTTCACCGGCCACATGACCGCCGGCGGACACTTCGCCGCCCTGAATTGCACCCGACTGCTCGAGGATTTCCCGGAATTCGATTCCATTGCCCTGGGCGAAGGTGAAGAACTGATCTGTGCCCTGGCAGGCAGTGATGCCGACCCGTCGGGCCTGGCGGGATTCTGTTTCCGGGATCCGGAAGGCCACATCACCAGCAATCCGTCACGGGGCAACCCGGCCGATCTGGACAGCCTCCCGTTCCCCCGTCGCGATACCTTTCACGAATATTACGGCAAGCCCATCGCCAATATTCTCTCTTCCCGGGGTTGCTGGCGCAGTTGCGCCTTCTGCAGCATCGATGCCTGGTACCGGAGCGGCGGCGGACGGAAATTCCGCGTCAGAAGTATCGACAATATCGTTGCCGAGATTAAAGATTTGTACCACAGGTACGGTGTCAGGATCTTCAATTTCCAGGATGACAATTTTTTCCTGCCGGAGCCGGACCAGGCCCTTGCCCGCTTCACGGCGCTCCGGGACAGCCTGTGGCGGGAAGGTGTCCGGGAAATCGCCATTGCCGCCAAAGCCAGGCCGGACAGCATCAACCGCGAAGTCATGGCAGTTCTTGACGATCTGGGCATTTTCCGGGTGTTCCTCGGCGTGGAGAATGCCTCGGAGCGTGCACTGAAGAACCTGAACCGGCGGAGCAGCAGGAGGGAGATCGAACGGGCACTGCGCATTCTCAACGACTTTGACATTCATATCGCCTACAACCTGCTCATGTTCGAGCCGGACACCACCATGGATGACATCCTGATCAACCTGCGCTTCATGGAGCGACACCTCGACAACCCCTTCAACTTCTGCCGGGCGGAAGCCTATGCGGCAACCGGCCTGGAAAAAAAGCTGCGCCGCGACGGGATCCTGACCGGCGACTACTTCGGCTTTGATTATCGCATCAAGGACGCCCGGGTGGAAACCTTGCACCGGATAGCCAACTATGCGTTTTTCGACCGTAATTTCAACGACTACGGCCTGCACTATTTCAATATGGAGGTGGATTTCTCCTTTCAGCTGCTGCGCCGGTTCCATCCCGACCTCCTTTCCCAGGAACTGCGCAGCGACGTGCGGTCATTCATCAAGGAAACCAATATCGACACCTACCGGTGCCTGTCCCGCATCTGGGACCTGGTGAACGGTCTGGACCCGGCTGACGAGGAGGCCGTGAGAAGCGTCATGCGTGTCATGCGTCGCCGGGTGGACGAAGGCGGTCGCCGGCTGCGCACCACCGGTGAACGGATTCTGCAGGACCTGCGATGTGCTTTCGAGGGCACGGGAAAGAACTCTCCCCTAGTTGCCGAAGGGGAGCGCTTGAGCCTTTTCGGCGAAGACGCATTCCCCTACCGGGGTCTTGCCTCTCTGGCGGTAAACAGCGACACCCCTGTTGCATTGAGCGGTTTCGGGGCATTGCGGACCCCGATGCCCTATGGCGAATTCCAGAAACTGCGCGGCAGCGCTGCATCATGAAACGCGCAATGCCGCCACCGCCTGCACCGCTGGTTACCCGGGCGGAACACAACCACACAACGGAACAAAGGAGGAGGGGCTATGGCGAGAATTAAACGAGATTGGGTAGAACCGGCCCATCCGACCCTGGTGAAACGCTTCGATGATCTCGTGGCAATCTACCGGTTCATCAAGGAGATTGCCCAGAAGAGGGTGGATTCCCTGTTCGATGGTGTTTCCCAACGGATCGGCTTTGTGGTGACGACCACCCTGCCGGTGACCGTACAGGTGGGGGACGCCGGCAAGATCCTCACCGTTGGCTTTACCGGCGGCACACTCAAAGGCACCCTGTTTGAAGAGCAATTCGCCCCCCTGTTCAAGGAACTCGGCGGGAAAGACGCCGGCAAGATCACGGCCGGAACCTTCAACCTTTTCCTGCTCTGGCACGAAGCACTCAAGCTGAAACTGAAAACCGATTGGATCGAACCGGCCCATTTCCGTGACATGGGTTCAATCCGCCAGGAATCGGCAACCGTTGCCGAGCTGGCCGGGCAGCTCACCCCGGGGATCCGCGAACCGGCCCACTGGTTCGATGCGGGGATTGCCATCGACCGGGAAGAAGAGATGCTCATTGCCGCCATTGATGAGGTCTACGCGGATCTGAAGCTTGCCGAGCGGGTCGCCGTGGCCCGCCGGGAAAGCCTGAAGCTGCAGCCGGGAATCCGTGAACCGGCCCATTTCAGAGAGCTCATTGAAGACATCATCGATGCCCGCTACGGCAGACAGCTGGTGCCCGGCATTCGTGAGCCGGCCCATTTCCGGGATCTGGTGGAGCGGGACGATCTTGCCCGTCTCCTGACCGAACTGGTGACCCTGATCAAGAAACGCGGCTTGTAGACTGCTCTTTACCGATACGCAGTTTTCCGTCCACAACAACATGCCGTCCGCGGCGGTTTGCCTGCCGACGTTTTCAGCTGGCAGGTGGCCTGCCCGGGCGGCCCTATTGCTCCCCGTGTCGAATGTGTGAAGTTCTTCATGGGTGCCCCTGCCCACCGCGCCAACTCAGCAATCAGCCTGCAGCGCCCGGCACAACTCAGCGACTCTGTATGGCTTTGCGACCACGGCATTGAAGCCGTGGGCCACGTACTCCGCCATGACCGGATCATTGGAGTACCCGCTGGAAACGATTGCCCAAACCACTGGATCCAGCCGGCGGATATGGCCGATCACCTCCTTGCCGCCCATGCCCCCGGGAATGGTCAGGTCAAGAACCACCAGGGTAAAGGGATTTCCGGCATCCCTGGCCTGGGCAAACAACGCAACAGCAGCGGCGCCGTCACGGGCAGTTGTTACCTGGTAGCCCAGTTCCGTCAGCATCTCCCTGCCCACCTGGAGCACACTTTCCTCATCATCCATGAGCAACACCCTGCCGCTGCCGGCCCACCGTGCTTCGGCTGCCGGTTCCGAAACCTGGGCCGCCGTGTCCGCGGCAGGCAGGAACAGGGTGAAGGTGGTTCCGATGCCTGCTTCCGATTCCACGAAGATGTGGCCGCCATGATTCCTGATGACCGAGTAGGTGACCGCCAGGCCGAGACCGCTGCCCTGTTCCTTGGTAGTAAAGTAGGGGTCAAAGATCTTGCGCAGATTCTCGGGGCTGATGCCGCTGCCCTGGTCGGCGACCGTTATTCTCAGGTAGTTCCCCGGGGCCAGCGGCAGGGCATCGGCGGCGGTCACCCGGACATTGGCCGCCGTGATGGTCAGGATCCCGCCGCCGGGCATGGCCTGGCAGGCATTGATGAACAGATTGTTGAACACCTGCACCAGCTGGCCCGCATCGGCATCAACGGACCAGAGGTCCGGGGCACCGTGAAAGGTCCATTTGACCCCCGTGCCCCGCAGCGCCAGACTGGCCGAGTCCCTGATGACCTGCTCCAGGGCAATGACCCGCTTGAGGGGCGCACCGCCTTTGGAAAAGGTGAGCAGCTGCAGGGTCAGGTCCTTGGCCCGCTCCGTTGCACTTTCCGCCTCACCCAACCAGCGGTCCTGTCTGCTGCCCGGCTCGGCGCGCATCCGGGCAAGGGAGACATTGCCCATGACCGCGGTAAGGATGTTATTGAAATCGTGGGCTATCCCTCCAGCCAGGACGCCAAGGGACTCAAGTTTCTGCGCCTTGAGCCGTTCATCCTCCAGCTTCCGCTGGCTGGTCACATCACGAAAGCTCCAGACGCGGCCCACTGCCCGGTCCTCAATGACCTGTGCCTTGGATGAGCGCTCGAATACCCGGCCATCCCTGAATTCAAGGACATCGAAACTTTCGGCGGCAGGATTGGCGTACAGTCCCTCCACCCCATCGAGGAATGTCTGGGGATCGAGCAGCTGATCCAGGACAAACTCCAGGGCACGCCGGTCTTCCCGCGTGGCAAGGATCTCTTCCGGCAGTCGCCACATCTCGCTGAAACGGGTGTTGTAATCGACAATCATGCCGCTGCTGTCCACCACGAGGATGCCGTCGGCTGTGGCGTCCAGGGTGGCCCGCAGCAGGGAGACGGATTGCTTCAGGTTCTCGCCGGTGCGTTTGCTCCGGGTAATGTCGCGCACCACGCAGACGACCGCAATCGGTATGCCGGCCGGGTCGTGCATGATCGAAGCGGACAGGCTGAGGCTGCCTGGTTCGCTCTCTCCCGGACGCCGGTATTCCATTTCCAGGTTGCTGACCTCGTCTCCATGGATGAGCGCGGCGAGCACTGCGCCGAAGTCCTTGTTATCGACCATGGCGTTTACCGGCAGCTTGCCGATCAGCTGCTCCTCATCAAGGCCGAACATGACACATGCCGTCTGGTTGACGAGCCGGACAGATCCTTCCCGATCAAGGACCAGCAGGGCATCGTTCATGGTATCGATGATCTGCCGGGCAGCAAATGCCGGGGTGATGGCAATCAGCCGGTCGCAGAGGACGGACGGGGTGGTGATGATGACGAAGAGTAAAATCGGGATATAACCGACAGGCGGGAAGTTGACACCGAAGCCGATCAGATAATCCACCGAGGCGATCGAACCGACCAGCAGGCCGACCAGCAGCTCCCGGGCGGCGAGGGATTGGGGAGTGCCCTTTTCCAGGCTCCGGTACGCCCTGAAGAGGCGGAACAATGATTCCAGGACGACCCAGAAGAAAAACAGGATAAAGGGGAGGCTCGACAGTCCGTACCGGGGATAGTAGCCCCAGGAATAGTGCTGCAGCGAACTGAACTGGATGTCGGTGGTGAGGATGAGAATCAGAAAGAGGGTGCTGATACTCCAGTAGATCGGCAGGCGGAACTTGAGCTTCTCGTAGTCCTGTACGATAGTGGCGATATAGCTGCTGACGGCCGCCGGCACGAAGGCGATCCCCACATAGCCGGCCTTGGCCCACCAGTGCGCCAGCTGGATATCATCGGTGGCATACACCCAGGCGTAGGTGACCAGCCACTGGCCAACCGTCAGGGTCATCAGGAAGAAGGTGATGCTGACGGGCGTTTGCCGCATCCGGAACAGGGCAAAGAGACCGAGAAAAATAATGCCCAGCCCAATCAGCAGTGTCTGCAGGGCCAGCAGGCTCAGGTGGTAGTGTCCGGGATCAAAAAGATGATGGGGCAAGAGTGCATTCTCCCGTTTGCGGATTGCGTGGCCCATTCCCGGTGGTGTTGCCCCGGTTCACACACTGGTCTTTGTAGCGCGGAAGGGTGGCAGAAAACAACCGTTTGTTCAACGGGCCCTGCCAAGGTATCCGCGGCCAGGGCGGGCACAGGAGTCTGCCTGGTGATCAGTTCCCCGATCGGGCGCCGGGACCGAGTTGGGCCATGGCATCCTCCAGGGCGATTTCCAGTTCGGCGATGGTGATTTCCTTGACGCCGAGAACCTGTGCCTCGGTGGTGGCAAAGAGCACCACGTTCGGGTCCGGGCGCATGCCGATACCCAGTTTATTGCTGGCAAGATTTACCAGTCGCACGATTGCCAGGAGAATATTGGCGTGGGGCCAGGTTTCGTCATGGTGGCAGCGCGCCACCTCGCCATAAATTTCCGGCAGGTGCCATTTTTCCATCAGGCGGGCCCCATAGTCAACGTGCATGCTGTTCAGTACCTCGACCAGGAGAGCGGTGGAAACATCCCGGCCGAGTTTTCCCGACGAGGCCACTTCCTCAAGCACCTTGAGCAGGAACAGTTTACCGATGTCGTGGAGCAGGCCCACCAGAAATACTTCCTGGACCAGGGACGCATATCTGGTCTTTGCCGCAAGCCACCTGCTGCCGACGGCACAGCAGTAGGCATGCTTCCAGAGGGTGCCCATGACCTGGGCGAACATGGGCTGGGACGAGTGGTACAGGTCCTTCTGGGACGCCACCATGGCAACGTTCGCCACCTCCTGGGCGCCAAGCCTGATAATGGCTTCACGGATTGTGGTCACCTGGTTGAGGCCGGAGTAGAAGGACGAATTGGCCATGCGCAGCACCTGGCTGGCAAGGCCGGGATCAACGGAAATAAGCTGGTTGATCTGCTCGATGGCGTAACCGGGTTTTGCCAGCGTCTGCTGCAGCTTCAACGCCACCGGATGAAATACCGGCACATCGACCCTGCTCGTGGCGATGTAGTTGTTCAGTATATCGGTTATGGAGTTGCCGGTGATCATGGTTATTCCTCGAAAAATAAAACTACCGCTCTAGCTCCCCAGGATCCGCTTCAGCTCAAGGAGGGGGCGCGGCCGGGTGATGCGCGGCAGATCCCGTAATACTTCCTGGAGAGAGACGAGACCTTCCGACGCCTTCACCAGACCGTCCTCAAAAAGTGTCACCAGTCCCGAAGTTTCTATGCTCAACCGCCTGATTTCCGACGAGCCCCGGTTGTTGAGGATGGCCTCCTTGACCGCCTCGTTCATGACGAGCAGCTCGAAGATGGCCGTCCTCCCCTTGAAGCCAGTGAACCGGCAGTGGCTGCAGCCCCGACCCTGTTGGAACCGGGCGCCGGCCAGGTCGGCGGCCGGAGAGCCGATCCTGGTGAACTCCTGGGGCGTGGGCGCGTAGGGTTCGGCGCAGGCGGGACAGACCAGACGAAGCAGCCGTTGGGCAACGACACTCACCACCGTCGATGAAATGAGAAAAGTCTCGATCTCCATGTTCATCAGCCTGATGAGTCCGCCGATGCTGTCCTCCGTGTGGAAGGTGGTCAGTACCTTGTGCCCGGTCAGGGCGGCCTGAATGGCCGTCTCCGCCGAAAAGCTGTCGCGGATCTCGCCCAGGACAATGATGTCCGGATCCTGCCGGACGATATGGCGCAGGGTTTCTTCGTAGGTCAGTCCGATCTTCGGATTGATGGAGCATTGACAGATGCCGTCGATGACATATTCAACGGGATCCTCCGCCGTAATGATCGTCGTATTGCTATTGTTCAGGTAATTGATACAGCCATACATGGTGGTGGTTTTTCCGGAGCCGGTCGGTCCGGTAATGATGATGACACCGCTCGGCGTATCGAGGGCATCCAGGATGAACTGCTCCCGCATGCGGGGCGCCATGCCGATGGCATCCATGGTTGGAATCGCCCCTTTTCTGTTGAGCAGCCGCAGCACGATCTTCTCGCCATGAATGGTGATGTAGAAGGAAGCCCGGATATCCAGGTTGAAGCAGTGCTTGTGGCTTTCGTAGAGAATACGACCGTCCTGGTGCCGGCGCTTTTCGGCAATATCCGCCTGGGCCAGAACCTTGATCCGCGTGGCGAGCTGCGGCGCCAGGTCAAGGGGCAGTTCCCTGTGGGGCACCATGATCCCATCGTGTCGGAACCGGACCCGCAACCGGTCCTTAAGGGGTTCGATATGGATATCACTGACGTTGCTGCTGATGGCCTCGTCGAGCAGGGTATTGATGATACCAATGATGGTTCGCTCGTCGGCCTCATCGGCACCGCTTCGTGTCAACTGCCGTTCAGCCTTGGCAAGGGCATTGATAATCCCGGCCTTGCTGGCGATTGCCGGCCTGAGCACAGGGCCGAACAGCTTCTCCGCCTCGGCACGGCATGTTTTGTCCAGAGGATCGGCAAAGGCCACCAGGGTTTCGGAACCTTCTACGGAAAGGGGAATGATGACCAGTTCACGCAGTTTTTCGATCGGCGCTCCGCAGAACAGTGCCCGATCGAATTTCCGGAAATCCGGGTCCACGAGGGGAAACCCCAGTTGACAGGAAAGGGCCTCGATGAACCTGGTCTCTTCGATAAAGCCATGCTCGATGAGCACGTCACCAAGCTTTTTCCGCTCGGTGGCGGATTTTTGAATATTCAGGGCGGCGTTGAGATCCGGCTCCTTGATGTAACCCAGCTCCACCAGCAAGTCGCCGATCCGGATGGTGACATGGTGCTTGCGCAGAACAGCCCTGACTTGCTCCCCGCTCACAAAACCCAATTCCTGGAATATCTCCACGATGGTCTTGCCGGCCGCCAGCTTCGTCTGCACCCGCTGCGCGTAGCTGAACTGGTCCTCGCTGACAAGCTGCTCTTCCAGGAGGAGTTGGGCAACGCTCCCTGCGGGAAGCACCCGCCGTGCGTCCTGTTCTGCGCCGGTTCGTAATTCAGTCATCCCTGACCATTCTCCCTCCGTCACCTGCCCAAGGCGCACCGTTTCCCTGAACAGCGCAGGTTGCACCGATACTCATCCGACACGTATCGGATCACTGCTCAATACCTTTACGTATTCCAGCAAGTACCCACAACAACCCCGAGCTTGAAACCCGCGTGGGCAAGCCCGGGGCAGCAGCGGACCGGCTATGCCGCCTGAGAGATTTCCTCAAGCTGACCGGGGGAAAACAGCTTTTCCAGGGAGAGCAGTATCAGCAGACCATACTTGAGTTTTCCGACTCCCCTGATAAATGTGGAATCCACACCCATGACCATCCCCGGCGGCGGAGAGATTTCCTCTCCGGCAAGCTTGATGACATGGGACACCTCGTCAACGATCAGGCCAATGGTTACCCCGGCAAAATCACCGACAACGATCCGCCGGTCCTGATTGTCGCCGCCATGGTCCGCATCCATATTGAACCGTTTTCGGAAGTCTACAACGGGGATAACCTTGCCGCGCAGATTGATGATTCCCTCCACATACTCGGGGGCGCTGGGCATTTTTGTAATTTCCACCATGCGGATAATTTCCTGCACGGCGAGAATATCCACGCCGAACCGCTCGCGGCCGACGGTGAAGCTCACCAGATGAGCGGTGGACGAGTGGTCCTGCGCTCCTTCGAAGACAATTTTCTCACTCATGCCATGACTCCTTTGCTCAAGCGACCTTGAACCGGCCGACCAGGGTAGTAAGATGCTGGGCCTGCTCGGACAATTGAGCCGCTGCTGCCGAGGTTTCTTCCGCACCCCGGGCCGTCTGGTGGACCACCTCGGTCACCTCCTGGATGTTCCTGGTGATTTCGTTGACGGTGGCCGTCTGCTGTTCGGCGGCAGTGGCAATCTGGCTGATCTGCAGGTTCACCTCGGCAACACTTTCGAGAATCTCCTGCAGGGATTCTCCCGATTTGTGGGAAGCAATCGCGCCCTTCTCTACTTCACGCACACCGTCTTCCATGGTCTGAACCGCTTCCCTGGTTTCGTTCTGGATTGCCTTGATCATACCACTGATTTCCTTGGTTGCCGCAGTCGTCCGTTCAGCAAGCGCCCGTACTTCATCGGCCACCACCGCAAAGCCTCGCCCCTGATCGCCCGCCCGAGCCGCTTCGATGGCAGCGTTCAGGGCCAGAAGATTGGTCTGATCGGCAATATCCTCGATGGTACCGATAATCTTACCAATCTGTTCCGACCGGATGCCGAGGGCATCAATGGCGCCTGCCGTCTGCTTGACCCGCTCGGCGATTCTGTCCATACCGAGGATGGTTTCCTTGACCACCACCGATCCCGTCGAGGCTGAATCGCTGGCTTTTCGCGAGGTATCCGCCGCCCGTGTACAGTTGGCGGCAATGTCACTGGTGGTGGTGGACATCTCCTCGCTGGCGGTGGCCACGGTGCTCGTCTGGGAAGCAACTTCCTCAGCGCCGGTTGCAATCTGCTCGGATGTGGCGTGCAGTTGAGTGGATGCCGAAGCAATGGCTGCGGAAATATGCACCGTTTCACCCACCAGGCCGCGCAAACCGGTCACCATGGAGCGCATGGCATAGAGCACGCTGCCCGTGTCGCCGCCCCTGAGCGCCACGTCAACCGTCAGATCACCATTGGCAACTGACCGGGCGATGTCCCGCACGTAGCCCGGTTCACCGCCCAAATCCCGTTGCAGCCCCCGGATGATCAGGGCGGCAATGAGCAGGGAGATGATCACACCACCGATGATGAAGGCGGCAAGCGCCAGCCTGCCCCGGTGGTAGAGTACTTCCGTACGGTCGAACTCTTCCTTGGCGATCCGGAGCTGCAGTGCCGCAAGCGTGGCAATATGCGTCGAGATGGGATCGATGGCCGGATAGAGCTCCTCGGCGGAAAACCGTACCAGACCCGCACGATCCTGCTGGACAAACAGAGTCGCCAATCGGCCCACCGCCACATCAGCACGTTCAAACAACCGGGCAGCCTCGTCGGCCAGTTTCTGTTCCTCGGGAACCATGGTGGTAGCAGCATAGGACTTCCAGACCCGGGCAATCTTATCCTTTGCTTCTGCCAGGCTCCGCTGGCCCTCTGCCCAGCCGACGGCGCCGTCACGTACCTTATGGACCGTATCGACGATGTTTATCGCATACAGGTCAGAAATTTCCTTCAGCTGCTGCAGACAGACAACACGGTCGTTGTAGACCGTCTCCAACCCGTCACTGGTAGTTCGCGCCACATAGTAGCCGATGCCTCCCACAGCCACCAACACCACCGTGATGAATCCGATGACGGCATAGAGTTTTGTCGCGACCTTGAAACCGCTGAGCGTGCTCATGATGAATCCTCCTTTACAAACAATGGTTGAACTCCAGGTTTCCCTCCCGCATTCAGCAGAAAAACACCCGGTGCTGCTGCACGGTTCTACCGGAACCGTCCCCGAAGGGAACAGCTACGACACGGGGTACCTGTAAGGGGGCAGGAAACATGCCACTACGTCTGCACACGTAAAATCAATACGTTATAACATCACAAGCCACCAGAGTGACCCCAGCGGGGGCACACTGTCCCCATGGGGAACGATTTCTGCCGAAAGCCCTCTTCGGCAACCCTGCTCAAAGGACATTGTTACTTCCTGAAGAACCATTCCACCCAGGAATCGGCCCTTCAGTGCTAATACGGATTGCCTTCGCAGCAGTCAGTTCCCACTGTTCAGTACTATCGGCGCTCCATGGGAAAACTTAAGTGATTTGTGGGGATTTGGCTGGTCAGGGAGAGGTATCGGACGCCATGGGAGGGTAAGAGGCACGGGGTTCCCGGGACAAACTGCAACCTTGTTCCGCCCGGCGGTGTAACTCCCTGGGCAAATCGGCCAGCCAACCGAGATGTCTCAGGCCCCGGAGACCGATCATGATCGCTTCGGCAGAAGATTGTTTTTTTCAGAGTGTGTCGAGTCCATGGTGCTCTCCTCCCGGACTGTAGTTAGCCGAACTTTCTCTGCCATACGCTGAAAAGCGCATTTCAATTTTCCGAAAATTGCAGTAGCCTGATGACTCAATCTCCTGCCATGAGGTACCCGATGCCCTGCACGGAAAACACGTCCGCCACCCGCAAGGTCGCCCGTTTTTACGACGACCTGGCGCCGAATTACGACCACGAACAGTTCCAGACCGCCGTTGCCCTGTCCAAACGCACGGAATGGGAGCTTTTTCTGGCACGCCTGCCCGAGCTGTTCACCGGCGCGGCGCGAGTGCTTGAAGTGGGAGCCGGGACCGGAATATTCACCATCCCCATTGCCCGCCACTGCCGTGACGTGACCGCCATGGACCTGTCACGCAATATGCTGGCTGAACTGGAACGGAAGGCAGCAACCGAAGAGCTCGGCAACATCCGGACGGTTCTGGGCGACGTGGAACGGGACGACATCGAGGGGACCTATTCGGTGATCTGCGCCTTTTCCTGTTTTGAGTACATGGCCGACCTGTCCCGCTTGCTGCACAAGCTGGCCGACCACCTGGAGCCGGGCGGCACCCTGTACTTCGTAACGGCCCGCCGTTCCTTCCTGCGGCATTTCATCCAACTGGGCAATGCTGTGCGCCAGAAGATCTGGCTGAAGGCTTACAGCGGCCGGGGCCTGCGCCGCATGCTCCAGTCAGCGGGCTTTGAGCGGATCCAGATATCCCATCACCTCTTTACGGTATGCGGACATGGAGGCATGCAGCTTGAAGTAGTTGCCCGCCGCGCCCTGCCGGCAACGCCTGCCGGGGACCAGTCGGGATGAGCGGCAGCAACCCGGAAGCCGTACGGCTCTACGCTATCCCGACCCTGTCCGTGACCGGCGCCGAACGTGATGGGCGACTGTCCGCTGCCCGACTTCCGGTGCACCTGCAGCGTCTCCCGGACGATACCGGTCAGGGGCGGTCCATCCTCGCCGCCGCCGCGCTGGCCCAGGAGCGGGGCTGGGAAGCGCTCGCCACCCTTGCTGGGGATGAGCACGACGATCATGCTACGCTTCACCAGTTCCTGGCCGCCGCCCGCCCCGCCTGGCCGGCTCTCATCATCGGCGCCCCCGGCAACGGCAGAGGGCCACGGGGTGCCCTGCTGTCCCGGTTCCTGGTGCGTCTGGCCTGCGGCGAGTCGGTGCCCGATACGGCAGGAGCCTGCCGATTGTATCCCGTCCAGTTCCTCAGCTCCTGCCGCTTCGCCGCCCACGGTCCGGGATTCCTGCTGGAAACCCTCGTGCGCGGCGCCTGGGCCGGATTGCCCCTCTGCACCGTGCAACTCTCCGGAGAGCATGCTCCCGCAACAGATTCCGGCCGAACGCGCCGCACAGCCCGCGACACCCTCGAGCTGATCCTGCTCCACGCCCGTCTGCTGGGCCGTGCCCTGCTCCCCTGGCCGCACCGCCGGCTGATACCGAAGACACCGGGAACCCCCCCGCTGCGACTCCTCTTCCAGCCGCTCCAGGTCTTCCGCCTCCTCTGCCGGGAGCACGCCTCGCCCGGAGAACTGGCCGCCGCTGCCTGGATGGGCATTTTCATCGGCGCTCTGCCCATCATCCCCTTCGGCATCGCCACCATCGTCTATGTGCACCACAAACTGCACTTGAACAAACTGGCCGGAATCGTTGCCAGCAATGTCTGCGTCTTCCCCTTTGTTCCCCTCCTCTGCGTGGAAGTGGGGCATTTTATAAGGTTCGGCCGGTTCTGGTGCGAATTCAACCGGCAGACCCTGCTCCACGAGCTGCACCAGCGACTCTGGGAGTGGTTGCTGGGGGCCCTCCTGGTCGGACCGCTCATGGGCTGTGCCGGAGCTCTGGTCACCTACCTGCTCATCCGCCGGTTACGCTACGCCCCTGATACCGCCTGAACCGGCTCCAGCCGCAGGGCCGCAGACGCAGGCTAGAGAATCTCCACCTGTGCAACAAACCGGTCAAAGGCCTCCGGGCGGGATTGGTGCCAGCGGCCGTCGGCCAATTGGTCATGGATGACGGTGCCACCGGCAGCCAGACAATCGGCATATTCGCCGTAGCTGCCCAGAACCCGGCGAAGAGCCGGCTCAAGCGGCACATGGTCGGGAACGAGTACCATCGCCTCCAGGGGCCAGCGGAGCAGCGTTTCGATCTGCGACAGGTCGTTGGAAACCACAACCGCCCCGGCACAGAGCGCCTCCAGGTGCCGGTAGGTCCACCGCCCGTGGCCAGTCGGCGCCAGGACAATCTTTGCTGACTGGAGACGACGGAACATCCTGGCATAGGGCTCGGCGTTCCGCCAGAGTCCGGGACGCAGCCCCGGGTAGCGCGCCATCAGTTCATCCTGCAAACCATACAGGGGAATCAGCCCCAGATGCTTCCGCACTCCATCCAGGCGATCAACCTCCATGGCCCACTCAATCCGCTGGTAGTAGCGGCGGCCGTCGGGCTCAAGGAAGAAGGTCGTGCTCCCCTGGAAATAAATATCGGTCCGGCGAGACGGCCGCGGAAAAAATCGCCGGCGCCAGGACCTCAGCATGCCGGCAAGCCCACGGGGCAACGCGATGGGCAGCAATCCCGACACATGCTGTACCTCAAAGCGCGCCAGCCGTGATGTCTTGAAATAGGGAAACCCCTCGCGGGCCAGGAAAGCCGCCGTCTCCGGGTGCAGCTTCCGCTCCAGCTCATCGTAGTAGTCAAAAAAGATCGTCCGTCCGGCCCGGATGCGGGACATTCGTTCGGCGGCATGGGCCATGGCCGCGTTGACAAAGAGCACCTGACAGCGCGCTTCAGGGCCGCGGCGCTCTCCGCCGGGAACGGCGACCAGCCTGCTCCGGTCGAATATGGACAGGAACTCGTGGAGGATCCGCCCGTCGACATGGGGCGAGAGCGAATCGTCGGTAAGAATCAGGAAGCGGTCATGGTCCATTGCCTGCTTCCTCCTTTCACGGTGCGGGAAAATAGCGTTCCACCTTGCTATCTGTACGTTTTGCCAGCAGAATCATCTTCACCCCCTGCCTGAAGGTAGTGCTTGACAGCCCCGGCAGCATTGGGTAGAACGGTCGCCTGCCATGGCGTTGTCACACTGGTGCATTGGGCAGTTTCCACAGGGCGGTTTCATATCAGGAAGGGTATACAATGATTTACGAAATACGGGAACGTGAAGAATTCCTCGGTGCCACCTTATGATCAACGCCATCCGCGAAGCCATAGACGTGCTCCTCCAGGGCAGAATCCCCGAAAAAATCTCCTGTCATGGTGACAGTTCCGACGAAGCGAAGCTCGCCGAAAGCGTGAACCAACTCATTGACTTCATGGGGGAAGTTCACCACTATGTCGAGCCTCTGGCCAGAGGGGAATTGCACGCCGACTCCCCCCTGCAGCGCAACAACTTTCTTGCCTCACCCTTCAAGGAACTCCGTTCCCGACTCCTGCATCTCGCCTGGCAGGCCGGACAGGTCGCCCAAGGGGACTACCTCCAACGGGTTGATTTCATGGGTGATTTTTCCGAAGCATTCAACAGCATGGTACAGTCCCTGGACCAGAAAGAACGGCAACTGAAGGAAAAAATCACCGAGCTGGAAAACGCCGTTGCCCATATCAGGAAGCTCGAAGGGATACTGCCCATCTGTGCAAGCTGCAAGAAGATACGGCTGGAAGGAACCAACCCGAAACAGAAGGAAGGGTGGATCGTGCTGGAGCAGTACATTGAGGATCACTCCGAGGCAACGTTCACCCATTCCATCTGCCCGGAGTGCCTGGTCAGGCTCTATCCCAACCTGGCCGAGCGGATAATGGCCGAACGCGATGACGACAACCGGTGATCCGGGAGATTGTGTTTCCGCCCTGCCAGCCATGCCGGCCGCTACCGGTCACCAAACCCCACCGTGAGCAAAACTTCGCCCGGCGCCCTCTCCACGGCAACGGTTCCGCCGGCCGGATCGAAGCGATACGTCAGATAGAGATGGTTCCGTGGATTTGACAGGATGGCGGGATTGAAAATCGCCACGTTTTTCCCCGGGCAGCGGGCCGAAGGCGCCTGCAGTCCGGGATGCCCCTCACGTGCCAGCCGCCTGCCGATACCCTGGGTATAGGAGTAATCGTCCGCCACCAGCTGCGGATAGTCCTTTTCCCGCCCCACCAGATTCAACAGAATCCCCTGGCAGTGCACCAGGTATACTGCCCGCTCCCTGATGACCGTTTCCCGGAGACCCTGGATATTGGCTTCATCCCGGATCATGTGATAGGCAGTTTCCCAGATGGACGTCTCCAGGCTGTCCGCGCTCGCATACCAGACGCCATAAGTACCGTCACCGTAGCGGGACGCCATGAACGGCTGCGTCTCAAAGGGGTAGCCAATGGCCAGGGAATAGTGAAATCCCCGCTCGATCAGCCCCAGCGGCAGGGTTTCCTTGACCCGCGCCTCTGCCTCAATCGCAATGGCCGACAGCGCAATGTCCCCGTCCGCCAGATCATCGAACAGGTCCTCCTGCTCCCGCAGGGAAACGATATTGCGGAACACATCCTTCCGGAAGTCCACTGCTCGGGTGAAGAGCCGCTCCACTAGCGTCCCCTCTGATAATCCAGATAGCGTGACACCTTGGCCATGCCGATAATACCCTCCTGGCGGATCAGCTGCAGGGGAGTCTGGTTATCCAAAGCCCTGTTCCGGCTGTGTATCCACGTGGCACGCAGGGTTGCATTATGGGGATAGAGCAAACGGAGTGACTTATGAATGGCCAGGAGCCAGCCAACCCGGTCAAGCAGGTCCCGCAGATTGGGCAGGGGGGCGCCATTG
>CAYSWG010000029.1:0-16327 GCA_964434465.1 uncultured Geobacteraceae bacterium | reverse complement strand
GCAATGTAATCAGGATATTTATGGAAATACCGAACTTTTTTATGCTATAAGATAGCGTTACGCCGGGTACAACCTCACCGGACAAGGGCTGCCGAATACTACTCCCCAGGACACGGCACTCTCTGAGGTTCTCACCTGGTACCCCAGAGGACAGGCACCATGAAAATATGCGTCATCGGCACCGGCTATGTCGGCCTGGTTGTCGGCACCTGCTTTGCCGAAAGCGGCAACACCGTTACCTGCGTTGATATCAATGAAGCAAAAATTGAGGGCCTGAAAAACGGCATCATTCCCATCTATGAACCGGGCCTCAAGGAATTGATCAACCGCAACACCGAAGAGGGCCGCCTCAGCTTCTCCACCGACCTGGCATCCTCCGTCAGGAACTCCCTGCTCCAGTTCATCGCCGTCGGCACACCGCCCGGTGAAGACGGCTCGGCTGACCTCAATTATGTGATCGGTGTCGCCCGGGAAATTGGCCGGGTCATGGACTGCTTCAAGATCGTCGTCAACAAGTCAACAGTGCCGGTGGGTACGGCGGACAAGGTGCGGGCGGCAATCCGTGAAGAACTGGCTGCCCGGAATGTGGCCATCGAGTTTGATGTGGTCTCCAATCCGGAATTCCTCAAGGAAGGGGCGGCCATTGACGACTTCATGAAGCCGGACCGGGTGGTAATCGGTGTGGACGATGTGCGCACCGCGGAGATCATGAAGGAGTTGTATGCCCCGTTCATGCGCCGGACCAACCGGACCATCGTCATGGATGTGCGCAGCGCCGAGATGACCAAGTATGCCGCCAACGCCATGCTGGCCACGAAGATTTCCTTCATGAACCAGGTGGCCAACCTGTGCGAGCGTCTGGGCGCCGACGTGGCCGCCGTGCGTGAAGGCATCGGCTCCGACTCGCGCATCGGCTATGATTTCCTTTTTCCCGGCGTCGGCTATGGCGGCTCCTGCTTTCCCAAGGACGTAAAGGCCCTGGTCAAGAGCGCCGAGGAAAACAGCTACGAGTTTGTCCTGCTGGAGGCGGTGGAACTGGTTAACGAGCGACAGAAGCGGGTACTGCCCGAGAAGCTCATCACCCATCTCGGTGGTGCCGATTCCAGCCTGCCGCTGCAGGGCAAGCACATCGCCCTCTGGGGACTGGCCTTCAAACCGCGCACCGATGACATGCGTGAAGCGCCGTCCATTGTCATCGTCGATCAGTTGCTCCAGGCCGGCGCCCAGGTACGGGTCCATGACCCTGTTGCCCTGGCCGAGGCACGGAAGATTTTCGGCGATCGGGTGACCTACAGTGCCAATGAGTATGAAATCCTCCGCGGGGCTGATGCCCTGGCCATTGTCACCGAGTGGAATGAATACCGGAATCCCGACTTCCAGCGGATTGCCGGACTGCTCAACAGACCGGTTATTTTTGACGGCAGGAATCTCTATGAGCCACGCCGCATGAAGCAGCTCGGCTTCGAGTATTTCGCCATCGGTCGCAACGGCAGCCAGTTCAGCTCGGAGCGGGGCTAACCATGCGCATCCTGGTTACCGGCGGCGCCGGTTTCATTGGTTCACACCTGTCCGAGCGACTCCTTGGCGAAGGCCATGACGTACTCTGCCTGGACAATTTCTTTACGGGCAGAAAGGAAAACATCGCCCACCTGCTGGATGATCACCGGTTCGAGCTGATCCGTCATGATGTCACCGAACCCATCCTCCTGGAAGTGGACCGGATCTACAACCTGGCCTGTCCGGCCTCGCCGGTGCACTACCAGTACAACCCGGTGAAGACCATCAAGACCAGCGTCATGGGCGCCATCAACATGCTGGGGCTGGCCAAGCGCGTCAAGGCCCGGATCCTCCAGGCTTCCACTTCGGAGGTGTACGGCGATCCCCTGGTGCATCCGCAAACGGAAGACTACTGGGGTAATGTCAATCCGATCGGCCTGCGCAGCTGCTACGACGAAGGCAAACGGGTTGCCGAAACGCTCATGATGGATTACCATCGTCAGAACGGGGTAGATATCCGCATCATGCGTATTTTCAATACCTATGGTCCGCGCATGGCGCCCAATGACGGCCGGGTGGTTTCCAATTTCATCATCCAGGCCCTGGGCGGCGAGGACATCACTGTCTACGGCGACGGCAGCCAGACCCGCTCCTTCTGCTACGTGGACGACCTGGTGGATGGGATGATCCGCTTCATGGACAACGAGGGGACCAGCGGGCCAATGAATATGGGCAACCCGGCCGAAACGTCCATCCTGGAATTTGCCACGCGTATTGTCGCCCTGACCGGATCTTCGTCCCGGATCGTTTTCAAACCGCTGCCGGCGGACGACCCGAAACAGCGGCAGCCCGATATCACTCTGGCGCGGAACATCCTGGGCTGGGATCCGCAGACCGCCATCGAGACGGGCCTGAAGCGTACTATCGACTACTTCTCTACGACTCTCGCCCGGGAAGGGACTAGACTAAAACCATGAATAAGCGGATGTATCTCATCCCCGCCGGATTTCTCCTGCTGTTTATGGCGTTCACCATTTTTGGCGAGCGCGGTTTGCTTCGTATTCACCATCTGAAGAAAGATCGGGACAATCTTCTGGCCCGCACAGCGATTGTCAAGGCGGACAATGATCAGCTGAAACGGGAAATCGAAGCGCTGAAAACCGACCACCGCTATATTGAAAGCCTGGCCAGAAAGGATTTCGGTCTGGTTCGCTCGAACGAAATCATCTACCAGTTTCCACAACAGGGTGCGTCGCAGCCGGCTCAACCCGCAAAAAACTGACCTCGACGCTGTGCTGCTGCTCCGGACGCCGTCTTGCGACCTGACCCATGCCACTCGGGCGGAAAGCGACCAACTGCCATGAACAATCCAACCAGTATCCAGTGCTGTGCAGTCTGCGCCTGGCGGCGGGATTGCCAGAAGAAATTTTCCGTATTTGACGACGGCGCCCGCTGCCCGGACTTTACCCGAGACCTGTCACTGGCCCCGGTGGATCCCGACACACCCACGCAGTAAATCTACCCTGGAGGAGTAATGAAGGAACTGGTGCGCACCCTGGTTCGAAAGAGCCTTGATTACTGTTATGCCGAAGGAACACTGGCTTCCGGGCTGTACCCGGATTTTTCCATAGAAACTCCCGCCAATGCCGACCATGGCGATTTTGCCACCAATGCCGCCATGATGCTTGCCAAGGCCGAGAAAAAGCCGCCCCGGGCCATCGCCGAGATCATTGCGGCGCAACTGGCCACCGAAACCGGCCTCTTCGACCGGATCGACGTGGCCGGCCCCGGCTTCATCAACTGTTTTCTCAAGGCGGATGTCTGGCATCAGACCCTGCGCACTGTTGCCGCTGCTGGCGATAGTTATGGCCGCAGCAGTATCGGCGCGGGCAAGAAGGTTCAGGTGGAGTTCGTCAGCGCCAACCCGACGGGACCACTACACATCGGCCACGGCCGCGGCGCCGCCACGGGAGATGCGGTGGCGTCCCTGCTCCAGGCTGCAGGTTTCCAGGTAGTCCGCGAGTACTATATCAACGATGCCGGTAATCAGATGGACACCCTGGGCCGTTCCGTGTACCTGCGCTACCGGGAACTCCTGGGCAATACGATCCAGTTTCCCGAGGACTGCTACCAGGGTGACTACATCCGGGATATCGCCCGGGATCTGATTACCAGGTGCGGCGCCCGTTATCTGGACATGCCGGAGAATGGGGCAATCACGGCCTGCGCCCGCTGGGGCGGCGATAGCATCCTGGCAGGCATCAAACAGGATCTGGCCGATTTCGGCGTGGTCCATGACACCTGGTTTTCCGAACAGTCCCTCTTCGACTGCGGCGCCGTGTCTGCAGCCATAGAGGAAATGAAGGACAAGGGGCACCTGTATGAACATGAAGGTGCGCTCTGGTTCCGCACCACCGAATTTGGCGACGACAAGGACCGCGTTGTCGTCCGCGGCAACGGCGTCACCACCTACTTTGCGTCAGACATCGCCTACCACCGGGAAAAGTTCCAGCGGGGTTTCGATTGGGTGATCGATGTATGGGGCGCCGACCATCACGGCTACGTACCACGTCTGAAGAGCGTTGCCCAGGGCCTCGGCCGCAGCGCCGACGATCTGAAGATCATTCTTGTGCAACTGGTGGCCCTGCTCCGGGACGGTGCGCCCGTCGCCATGTCCACCCGCAGCGGTGAGTTCGTCACCCTGAAGGAGGTCGTGGATGAGGTTGGCCGGGACGCCGCCCGCTTCTTCTTCCTCATGCGCCGGTCGGACAGCCAGCTTGATTTCGACCTTGAACTGGCCAAGCGACAAAGCTCCGACAACCCCGTCTACTATGTGCAGTACGCCCACGCCAGAATCTGCAGCATTTTCGACAACGCCCGGGAAAAGGGACTGGTACCTGACGGTTTTACCGCCATTTCCCTGGATAAACTGGACACGGTCGAAGAGATGCAGCTCATCAAGTTTCTGGCTGGGTTTACAACTGTTGTGGAAGGCAGCGCCCTGGCCTTCGAGCCCCACCGGATAACCTACTATCTCCAGGAACTGGCCGGCCTCTTCCATGGTTTTTATAACAAGAACAGGGTGATTACCGAAGACACGGAACTGTCCGCGGCCCGGCTGTTCCTGCTTGCCTGCACGGCCCAGACTTTAAAGAACGGTTTGCACCTGTTGGGCATTTCCGCCCCCGAACGCATGTAACCGAGGAAGACGGATCCCATGGCACTGGACTACTCCCAGAAACGACAGGTAAACAGGAACCGCCCCCGCCGCCGACCGGTAAAACTGATCGTCGTGGGAGTATTCGCTGCCATGCTTGGCACCTATGGCATGGGCGTGGCAACGGGTTGGCTGCTGTTTCACCAGCCCGAGCAGCCGTCAGCAGCGACAACCGCACCGGCCCAGGGTACGACAGCGGCTGCAGCAAACCAGGGTCAATCCACTGCAGGGGTGGCACAGAACCAGCAGTCGGGTACCAGGCCGCCGACCGAGCCTGACCTGACCTTTTACTACACACTCCCCAAGGGCGAGAACGCCGTAATGGGCAGCGGCATTAATCGGTCAGCAGACAGGCTCATCTCCGCAAAACCGTCAGCCACCGAAAAGGCGGAAGTCAAACCGGCTGCCGAGGCACGTGCAACCAGACCAGCGGCATCAACGACCATCACTGTCGAGAAGGTTCATTTTTCCGTGCAGATTGCTGCTTACCACGACCGTAAGGAGGCCGAGGCACTCAAGGTGCAGTTTGCCGAAAACGGTTTTTCCACGAGGATCGAAGAATATGCCGTTCCCGGCAAGGGTACCTGGTACCGGGTCCGGGTCGGTCACCGTATGGAACGTGACAGCGCCGAGAGACTGGCCACCAAACTGGGCAGCGGCGCGTTGGCAGTCCCTGAATAGGAAATTTGCACTACGGCAAATTTAAGCGTTGACACTCCCGAAACAGCTGTGTTATAAAGTCCGAGTTAAACGCGTGACGCGGGGTGGAGCAGTCTGGTAGCTCGTCGGGCTCATAACCCGAAGGTCAGAGGTTCAAATCCTCTCCCCGCAACCAATAAAATCAACGGCTTATCGGAATTTCCGGTAAGCCGTTTTCGCATTTTTGTGGTGCACGTGGCGCAGTCGCCTGGTTGCGGGAATGGCTTCAGTCCGGGAAACGTACCCACGAAAAAAGGGCCTTGGTCATGTAACCAGGGCCCTTTCCCATGTCATACCTGCGGCACGAAGTGCTTATTTTCCCAGGAGCAGTTCCATCAGCCGATACCCTTCCTCCACAAAAAAGCCTGTCTTCGCCGCAGCTAGTTCGTCATAGCCGGCAATGTCGGCCTTTACAACAGTTTCCCCGCTATAGATGATAAACGGTACCGGATCAGCTGTATGGGTCATGAGACTCAAGGGAGTCGGATGGTCAGGGGTACAAAGAATCCGGTAGTCAGCGAACTTCCTGATCCCTTCGCAAATGGGCGCAACGATTTTCCCGTCAAAATCTTCGATGGCCTGCAGCTTATGCTCCATATTCCCCGAATGGGACGATTCATCGGGGGCCTCAACGTGCAGATAGACAAAGTCATGGCGCTCCAGCGCAGCCAATGCGGCCTCCACCTTGCCTTGATAATTGGTGTCCAGATAGCCGGTGGCGCCAGGCACCCTGATGATCTCCAGACCGGCGCAAACACCGATACCCCGGATCAGGTCAACGGCTGAAATAACCGCCCCGCTCAGGCCGAACTTGTCCCGATAGGTTTCCATGCGCGGCGCCTTGCCCTGACCCCAGAGCCAGAGGGAATTGGCCGGTATCTTGCCGGCAGCACGACGCTTTTCGTGGAGCGGGTGGGCAGCAAGGATCGATTGCGAAGCGGTCATGAGCCTGCGCAGCACATCTGCGCCCTCCCCCTTGGGGAGGAACGACTCAACCGGGCGACCGGAAATATCGTGGGGCGGTGTCAGCTGCATTCTGTCCTTGCCGCCACGCCAGACAAGCAGATGACGGTAGCTTACTCCGGGATGGAATTCAAACTCGCTGGTGCCCAGCGACTCGCCAAGGGCAAGCACCAACTCCCGAGCCTCCTCGCTGGTAATATGACCAGCCGAATAGTCACCCATGCGAGTCACACCGCTTTCCGTGTCCAGGTGGACTAGGTTCATGCGGAAGGCCACATCATCGACGCCCAACTGCACACCCATACTGGCAGCCTCCAAAGGCGAACGGCCCGAGTAGCAGACGCGGGGATCATAGCCGAAGACGGAAAGATTGGCCACATCACTGCCCGGCGGGTACCCGGGCGGTATTGTCCGCGCCAGGCCGAGCAGACCGCATTTTGCCATGTGGTCCATGGCCGGTGTACGGGCAAACTGCAGTGGCGTCCTGCCACCCAGGGAATCAATCGGTTGATCGGACATACCGTCGCCCAGCAAAACAATATACTTCATGGCTTGTTCCTTTCTTGGCGCCACAATACCTCATCACCGGCCATCCGCCAAGGGGTGATTTTTACCGGCAACACCCCTGGCAGATGCATTCTGCTCAACCGCGGGGATGGAGCGCCTGATGCAGCCTCTTCAAGCGCTCCCGGGTAATGTGGGTGTAAATCTGGGTCGTGGACAAATCGGCGTGACCGAGCATGATCTGTACGCTGCGCAAATCGGCCCCGTTCTCCAGCAGATGGGTGGCAAAGGAGTGCCTGAGTGTATGGGGTGATATGGCGACACCAATTCCCGCCTGAATCGACCGTTTCTGGATGACGTTCCAGAACCCTTGACGAGACATGGGCGCGCCGAGCCTGGTCAGGAACAGGTACTCATTGGTCCCCAAGCGATCCTGGCGGCAACGGACCACCGTCAGATACCGCTCGATGCATTCAAGTGCCGATTCGCCGACCGGGACCAACCGCTCTTTCCTGCCCTTGCCCCTAGCCAGAAGGAACCCGGCCTGCCGATTCAGTTCACGGAGCTTCAGGTTCACCAGTTCGGAAACACGCAGCCCGGTGGCATAGAGCAGTTCCAGCATGGCCCGATCACGGAGGTCTTCCGGTGCGCTGCCGGCTGGTGCGGCAAGCAGGGCCGAAACAGCCGGGCCGCTGAGTACGGCAGGAAGTTTCTGCACGGTCTTCGGCGCATCGATCAATGCAACAGGATTGGTGTCGCAATAGTGCTCAACGAGCAGAAAACGGTGGAGCATGCGAACCATGGTCAAGGTCCGTGCCCTGCTGCGCGGCGCCAGACCCGCTGCCTGAAGCGACGCCAGAAACGCCGCCACGTGGATAGGTCGCACCTGCTCGAAGCCCGACACACCCTGCCCCTGGAGAAACGCGAGATACCGCACGCCATCGCGACTGTACGCCTCCAGGGTGTTCGCAGAAAGCCCTTTCTCCACAGTAAGATAGTGCAGGAACAGATCAAGATACTGAAACATCGGATTCCCCGTCGATGGCTGCCAGCAGGCGTTCCCTGATTTCGTCCAAGCGTTCCACGGCAGTTATCTTGTGGCCAAAAATGTCCTTCACATAGAATACGTCGGCGACCTGGTCGATCTTGGTGGATATCTTGGCCACGCCGATATACAGGCCCAGTTCAGTCAGGGTGCTGGTAATCCAGTAGAGCAGCCCGATCTTGTCATGAGTATAGATATCAATAACGGTATACTCATCGGAGACGTCGTTGTCAATCTCCAGGACGCTGGGAAAGCGAGGCTTCACTTTCTCCACCAGAAGGCTGGACCGCTGGCGCTTCTGGAACAGTGTCCTGATGTGGACCTGTCCCCGGATAACCTGAATCATGTCATCCTCGAGACGCCGCCAGCGCTGCTCGTCGGTTATGGCGCCGCCCCGGGGCGAACTGACCTGCAGTACGTCCAGGACCTTGCCGTTGGAACTGGTATGGATCTGGGCGCCAAGAATGTTCACGTTGTTGGCGGCCATGACGCCGGTTATCATGGAAAACAGCCCGGGTATGTCATGGGTGCAGAGCGTCACCGTCGAATAGGCACAGTCAGGCTGCTGCACCACCTGGAAGAGGATACTCCGTTCGTTGAGGTCCAGCAGGACCCGCACATGGGCGGCAAGGGCAGCAGGGGTGTTGGCCAGCAGATGTCGGGTATTCATGGATTTAAGTTCATCCCGGACCTGGCTCGGCGCATACTCCCCTTCCAGCAGTTCCAGTACCTTTTTCCTGATATTTTTCAGCCGTTCGCCCCGGGCCTCATACTTGAAGTCACCCCGTTCAAGGACCGCAAAGGTCTTCTCATAGAGTTCCTCCATGAGCATGGCTTTCCAGACCGTCCAGACATCGGGTCCCACTGCCTTCAGGTCGGCGTAGGTGAGCAGGTAGAGCATTTTCAGAGACTCACTGGTGCCCATCTGCCGGGCGAACTGGATAATCATCTTTTCATCGTGAAGGTCACGGCGCTGGGCAATGTGGGCAAAGAGCAGATGGTGCCGGACCAGAAACTCCAGGCGCTCACTGTCTTCCCTGCTCAACCCCATGCGCCGGGCAATGGTCGGCATCAGCGCTGCGCCGATTTCCGAATGGTTGCCCCCCTCCCCCTTCCCCACATCGTGGAGCAGTGCGGCCAGGATCAGCAGTTCCCGCTTTTCTATTTCGGCGGCCAGTGCGCTCAGCAGGGGGAGTTGTTCACGATGCTCGCCATTCAGGAGCCGGACAAGCTCCTCAACGGCAAAAAGCGAGTGCACATCCACCGTATAGATATGGTAGACGTCATGCTGGGCCTTGCAGTAAATCCGCTCGAATTCGGGAATGAACCGGTTGAGCACCCGCAGGTAATGCATGGTACGCAGGGTTTTTACGACCCCCCTGCCGCGCAGGATGGTGAAGAACGACTGATTGACTTCACGACTGCGGCGAAACTTGTCGTTGATGAGCTGCAGGTTGTTACGCACGAAATTCCGTGCCTGATCGCCCAGTTTCACGTCATGCTTCTGGGCGTACTCGAATAGCCACATCAGACGAGCAGAATTTTCACCGATCCGCTGTTCGTCGGTGGCCGTCAGTTCGCCGCCGGTAATATAAAAACCGTCACCGATCGACCGCCGCCCCAGATACCCGAAGAAGGAACGCTTCCCCTCGTCACGGCGCAGACACCGGGAGATCATCAGCGCCCAGAACTCTTCGACGCGGGTTGCGTGAAGATAGTAGTCCCTGAGGAACTCCTCCACCGCCAGGTGTCCTTCCCGATCTTTATAACCGAGGAACGCCGCAACCTTCTGCTGATCGCCAAAGGTCAACTGATCATTGCGGCGGCCGGCAAGATAGTGGAGTTCGTTTCTGATGCGCCAGAGGTACGCAAGAGCGTCCGTATAGCCGTGCAGTTCCTCCTCGGCAATGACCCCTTTCATGATCAGGTCCCGGGGATCAATCACCTTGAAGCGGACTTTGGCTATCCAGAGAGCGGCATGGAGGTCGCGCAATCCTCCCTCGCCTTCTTTAATGTTCGGCTCAAGCAGGTAAATGGAGGAACCATATTTTTCCCGTCGGCACTCGAGCTCCTCGATCTTCTGCCGGATAAAGGCATCGGTCCCTTTGGTCATGATCTGCGTAGCCACGGTTTTCTGCAGTTCCTTGAACAGCGGTCGGTTTCCGCAAAGAAAGCGAATATCAAGAAGAGCCGTTTTAATGGTCGTGTCACTCGCCGCCATCTCCACGCAGTCGGCTACGGTCCGCACCGAGTAGCCCACATCCAGGCGCATGTCCCATAGAAAATAGAGGATTTTCTGGGCGATGTCCTCTGCCAGACGGCCACCCTTGCCGTCATAGAGAAACATGATGTCGATGTCGGAAAAGGGATTGAGTTCGCCACGGCCATAGCCGCCAACGGCAACCAGAGTGATATGTTCCCTGCCGCCGCTCTGGTGGCGCACATCACCAACAATGCATTGGAACAGTTTTTCCAGGAGAGTGTCGACCATGGCGGCAAGGGTGTGGGCCACCCAGGCGCCGTCGGCGCCGTCATGATGCCGCAAGCGGATTGCTTCACCGTACCGGCTCAGAAAATGACGTGCCCCGGAAAGGTAGAGGGGTCTTTTTTCCTCGAAGGAGGCGCGGCCCGAATCACCGAACCCCTGGTGGTCGTCGGGAAAGTAGCGTTGTATGTCGAAATGCATCGGCTGAGCCCCACGGCGCACCAGTCAGGCGGCAGTTTCCTGTGATGGCCATTCTGCGTGGTAATGGGTATGGGAATTTACTGCAGACACTCAGTGAAGTTGCCGAATGTACTCCCGGACCCCGTCAACAATGCCGGTGACAACCGCATTCTGGTACTCATGGTCGACAATCAGGTCTGCCTCACGGACGTTGCTGATAAAGCCGGTTTCAACAAGAATACTGGGCATGGTTGCGCCAAGCAGCACGTAAAAGGGACCCTGCTTCACCCCCAGATTACGCACTGACGGGTGGATCCTGCTGATTCTTCCGCAGAGGGATTTCTGGACATCTTCAGCCAAGCGGGCAGATTCATTGATCTTTGCATTAGCCATCAGGTCAAAAAGGATGGTCTGCAACTGCCCCACTTTTTCAAGGGAGGTATTGTTCTCCCGGGCAGCAACCCGGGCAGCCTTATCGGTTTTGGCAAGATTCAGATAATAGGTTTCGATGCCCGAGGCAGCCTTGTTGAGGGCAGCGTTGGCATGTACGGAAATGAACAAGTCGGCATTCACCTTGTTGGCAATGGCGGTTCGCTCCTCAAGGGGGAGAAAAACATCGGTGGATCGGGTCATAATCACATCCAGACCGAGATCCTTCTTGATCCGCTGGGCCAGCTTCAAGCACAGTTCAAGCACCACATCCTTTTCCTTGAGACCGTTGGCAGCCACGGCACCCGGATCGTGTCCGCCATGGCCCGGATCGATAACAACCCTCCGGATTTTAGCCGGTTTGAAGGGCAGTGTAGCAGGATCCCTGCCCGGCATCGGTTCGATTTGCCGCTGAGGCGGCTGCGCCTCCGGTTCGAGGGGCCTGATGGTAGTTTCCAGGCGGGACAGTTCCAGACGCCGTTCACCCCGTACATCGATGATGATGCGGAAAGGATCTGACAGGGGGAACAGCTTGAAATCAATGATGTTTTCCACATCAAGCACCACCCTGACCACATCGGGCTGGTACTGGCCTATGCGGGCCATTTTCAACAAGCCGTCACCGATGGGTACAGCTTTGACTCCCGGAGCAATGCGGGCGGCAGGAATGTCGATATAGATTCTCTCCGGCAGGGCACCCGCATGATCCTGACGCAGTTTATGATGGGAAAACTGCACCTCACGATCCAGAGTAATCACGACACGGGTATAGTCGGGGTTCGACCAGGAGCGCATCTCGGTTACATGGGCCAGCGCCCTGGCGGCTGCTGGGGCCGCGACCCGGTATGAATGGCCGGTGACGGCCGAGGAGGTTCTGCTGCCGGGATCGGTTACAGCCGCCCGGTTTCTGTCCTGGGTGCGTATCGCGGCGACTACGGCCTGGCTTTCGCTCGATCGGGCCGACGCCTCAGAACGCGCTTCGCTGGGTGCTGCGGCGGCAATCACCGGCAGCATAACCAAAAACAGAAGGTACATAACCGCACTGGCTCTCGCGATCACGTCACACCATCCTTTTCAGAGAATCCAGAATGTTCAGCGCCTCAAGGCAATCGACAGGGACTTGAGCCGGTTCCTGACGGGATCATCCGTTTCAGGAAACAGGGGCAGCTGGGGAGAAACCGGCAGGAGCGCTTCACGGCGGCCGCGGGCAATGCGCGGAGCCCCCCCATCCAGATATTCGCCCTTTTCCAGGTTAGCGAGGATCTCCTTGGCCCGATCAATGACCGCCACGGGCAGACCGGCGAGTCGCGCCACCTGTATACCATAGGAATGGGAGGTACCGCCATCGATGATTTTGCGCAGAAAAATAATCTGCTCATTCCACTCCCGTACGGCAATGTTGCAATTCCTGATACGTTTCCTTGTCACCGCCAGCTCGGTCAGTTCATGGTAGTGGGTGGCAAAAAGCGTCTTGGCGGCACAGGTTTCATGGTCATGGAGATACTCGGCAACGGCCCAGGCAATGGAAACCCCGTCGAAGGTGGAAGTGCCCCGGCCTATTTCATCAAGAATGATCAGACTCCTGTTCGTTGCGCTGCGCAGGATGTGAGCCGTCTCCATCATCTCCACCATGAAGGTGGACTGGCCGCGGGCCAGGTTATCGGCCGCCCCGACCCGGGTGAAAATGCGATCGACAACACCCACGGTAGCTCTGGCCGCCGGAACAAAACTGCCCAGCTGAGCCATGAGGGTGATAAGGGCAACCTGGCGCATATAGGTCGACTTCCCCGCCATATTCGGCCCGGTTATGATTACCAGCTGGTTATCTTCCGTATCAAGGAGCACATCATTGGGCACGAAACGTTCCGACAGAGTGGCCGCCTCCACCACCGGGTGCCGTCCGTCCGTTATGGAGAGCACACTGCCGCCGTCGATGACCGGTCGACAGTAGTCCCGTTCATGGGCCAGTTCGGCCAGTGAGAGCAGGACATCCAAAGTTGCCAGGTGGCCGGCGGTTCGGGCGATGCGCTCACCCTCCAGCGCCACCTGCTCCCGTATCTGCTGAAAGAGCGCGTATTCCAGATCGGCAATGCGCTCCTCCGCATTGAGCACCTTGTCCTCGTATTCTTTCAATTGGACCGTGATGTAGCGCTCCGCGTTGGCGAGAGTCTGCTTGCGCTGGTAATCATCGGGGATATGGGCCAGATTGGCCTTGGTTATCTCAATGTAGTACCCGAACACTTTGTTGTAGCGGATCTTCAGGGAACTGATGCCGGTCCGGGCTTTTTCCTGAGCCTCAAGCCGGGCAATGAAGCCCTTCCCTTCCCTACTGACGGCGCGCAGGTCATCCAGCTCGGCATGGTAGCCATCAGCAATAATACCGCCATCACGAAGCAGAAACGGTGGGTTCCGGGCAATGCCGCGACCAATGAGTTCCGCCACGTCAGACAAGGGATCAATGCCATTGGCAAGGCTGGCCAGAAGCGCCGAACCGGCCGGGACAAGCGCCGACAGAAGTTCCGGCAGGCACGCCAGGGATTCTTTCAAGGCAGCCAGGTCCTTGGCGCCGGCGCTGGCCAGGCTGATCCGGCCGTTCAACCGCTCTAGGTCATGGACTCCCGCCAGAAGGTCACGCAGGGCGCTGCGGGTACCCGCTTCACGTACCAGTTCTTCAACACTGTCAAGACGTTCTGTTATTTTTTCATGATTTATAAGAGGGTAATTAATCCAATGCCTCAGCTTTCTGCCACCCATCGCCGTTACGGTGCGATCCATGAGTCCGAGCAGCGAACCTTTTTTACGGTTCTCAGCCAGGGTCGCAGTCAACTCCAGATTGCGCCGGGTCGATTCGTCAAGGACCAGGTATTCGGCAGTTGTGTAGGGAGTCAGCAGGCCGATGTGGCTGACAGCCCCTTTCTGGGTATCACGGATATAATGCAGCACGGCACTGGCAGCAAGCAGTCCTTCCCGCAGGGAACCACAGCCGAGGGATTCAGGCGACTGGACCTGGAACTGGTCTTTAATGAGCCGGCAGGCGTAATCCCTGTCATAGACCCAGTCATCCAGAAAGGTGAGCGTCTTTCCGTCAACAAGCAGAGCCAGTTCCGCCATGTGCGGACTGTCCCGGAACGCGGCGGGCAGGATGATCTCCCGGGGATTGATGCAGGCAGCCTCGGCGGCAAGGGCCTCCCGGCCGCCCAACTCCGTAACCCGGAAATCGCCCGTGGAAATATCCAGGCACGACAGCCCCCAGGGTTCGCCGGGGAACAGGGAGAGCAGATAGTTATTTTCCTTGGGAGCGAGGAGATCCCCGTCAACTACCAGACCTGGCGTGACAACCCTGACGACCTGGCGATTGACGATCCCCTTGGCCGCCTTGGGATCCTCGACCTGTTCGCAGATGGCAACCTTTTCTCCCGCCTCGATCAGCTTGGCAACATAGGGGCCTGCTGAATGGTAGGGAACGCCGCACAGGGGAACCTCGCCGCCCTCACTGTTTCTGTTCCGTGAGGTCAGGGTGATATCAAGTATCCGGGCCGCTTTGACCGCATCCTCGAGAAACATCTCGTAGAAGTCCCCGAGGCGAAAAAAGAGGATGGCATCGGGATAGTCGGCCTTAATTTCCAGATATTGGCGCATCATGGGTGTTACGTCAGCCATGGGGTCCTTTACTGCATTCGCTGTACAGCTGAACTGACAACGTTTTCTGCTAGCGGGAAAATGACCGGGCACAGTAGATTGCGTCCTTGTTCGGCGCAATTTTGTCATTGTAGAAAACACGGTATTCGGCAACGGTAGGTATCCGTCCCAGTATGGCGGTCACTGCGGCAACCTCGGCGGAGCCGAGGAAAACGCGGGCGCCATCCCCCATGCGGTTATCGAAGTTGCGCGTCGATGTGGAAAAGACCGTCACACCATGGGGCACGCGGGCCTGATTGCCCATGCACAGGGAGCAGCCGGGCAACTCCAGATGGGCGCCGACGGCGCCGAACGTGGCATAGAGGCCCTCTTCCCGCAGCAGGTCCGCGTCCATGCGCGTCGGCGGGCAGATCCAGATGCGCACGGCTGGATTGAAGGGGGCCCCCTGCCACAGGGCCGCCGCAGCTCGCAGATGGGGGATACTGACCAAGCAGGACCCAATGAACACGTCCTGAACAGGCGTCCCGGCCATTTCCGAGAGGAGCCGCACATCGTCGGGATCATTGGGGCAGGCGACGATCGGTTCGGTAATGGCGCCCAGGTCGATCTCCAGAACCGCTGCATATCCGGCATTCTGGTCCGCCTCCAGTAATTCCGGTTTGTCCAGCCAGGACTCCACTGCGGTTATGCGTTGGCGCAGGGCGGCGGCATCCTGGTAGCCGTTTTCGATCATCTCCCCCATGAGTGCGGCAGCGGATCGGAGGTGGGCGGCAACGGACGACACGGACAGTTTGATGCATGCCGCAGCCGCGCTCCGCTCCGCCGCGGCGTTGGTCAACTCAAAGGCCTCTTCCACGGGCAGATCGGGCAGTCCTTCCATTTCCAGAATCCTGCCGTTGAAAATATTGACCTTGTTTTTCTTCGGCACCGTCAACAGTCCCTGGCGAATGGCATGGAGCGGAATGGCGTTTACCACGTCCCGCAGAGTAATGCCGGGGTTCAGGGAGCCGGTAAAGCGAACCAGCACGCTTTCCGGCATATCCAGCGGCATGAAGCCCAGGGCACCGGCAAAGGCAACCAGGCCGGAGCCGGCCGGGAATGATATGCCAAGGGGAAACCGGGTATGGGAATCGCCGCCCGTGCCGACCGTATCGGGCAGAATCAGCTGATTCAGCCAATTATGAATAACCCCGTCACCGGGCCGCAGGGCGACACCGCCCCGTTCGGCGATGAAACCGGGCAGGGTCCGGTGCATGCGCACATCGGCCGGTCTGGGATAGGCAGCAGTATGACAGAAGGACTGCATGAACAATGGAGCCTGGAATTTCAGACAGGCAAGCTCCTTCAATTCGTCGGCAGTCATGGGACCGGTGGTATCCTGGGAACCGACCGTGGTCATGCGCGGCTCACAGGACATGCCCGGCAGCACGCCCGGCAGACCGCAGGCCCGGCCGACAATTTTCTGTGCCAGGGTATAGGGCTGGTCTGGTTGCGGTTCGGGCAGCGGCGTAGTGGCGAACACGGCGCCTGGCGCCACTCCCAGGTGGCGCCGTGCCCGGTCGGTGAGCGCGCGGCCGATGATCAAGGGGATGCGGCCGCCAGCCCGATATTCATCGGCAATGGTTTCCGGACTCAGGGTGAACCTGCTGAGCAGCCGGCCATCTTCGGC